>CAYXNL010000032.1:0-26452 GCA_964466455.1 uncultured Thiotrichaceae bacterium | reverse complement strand
ACCCGCATCCCTGCGGCTGACGGTCTTGAACAATAAGTATCCTTTTCATCCACCCTGTTAGTAAGGGATTTATCTGTTCGCCCCATGTGCGGGTAAATTATTTTCCAGGTTTTCTTTGGTTAACCTGTAACAGACTACTTTCAAGTCTTTGCTAATCCCTGTATTCTTTACGCCATGATTATGAAATATATTGAGAAAATACTCTCTGCGCGGGTTTATGATGTTGCCGTGGAAACCCCGCTGGAGAAAGCAAAAAATCTGAGCCTGCGCCAGCAGAATAATGTGTTATTAAAACGTGAAGATTTGCAGGCCGTATTCTCGTTTAAATTGCGTGGTGCCTATAACTGTATTTACCAGCTCACACGCAAAAAAACGGTAACAGGAGTCATTGCGGCTTCAGCGGGTAATCATGCACAGGGGGTTGCCCTGGCCGCCAAACGATTAAATATTAAGGCAGTAATCGTTATGCCGAAAACGACGCCTAGTATCAAGGTGGATGCGGTGAAATCTTACGGTGCACAGGTGATATTAAAGGGTGATACCTATGATGAAGCCTGTGTGCATGCAAAAGCACTGGCAGAGGAACGTACCCTTGATTTTATCCATCCCTATGACGATCCTGATGTAATTGCCGGTCAGGGAACCATCGGTATGGAAATATATCGCCAGCATGCCGATCCGGTGGATGCGATTTTTGTGCCGGTTGGCGGTGGCGGCCTGATTGCGGGGATTTCTATTTTTAGTAAATATTTGCGCCCTGAAACAAAGATTATCGGGGTGGAACCGGATGATGCTGCCTGTATGGCGTTAGCCTTTGAGAAAAAAAGGCGTGCATCATTGCAGCATGTGGGCATTTTTGCTGACGGCGTTGCGGTGCGGCAGGTAGGGAAGGAAACATATCGCATTGCGCGTGAATATGTTGATGAGATTATTACCGTCAGTACGGATGAAATTTGTGCGGCAATAAAAGATATTTTTGATGATACACGATCAATCATGGAACCTGCCGGGGCGTTGGCGGTTGCCGGTATAAAAAAATATACTCAGCGTGAAAGTTTGAAAGATGCCACATTGATTGCAATTTGTTCCGGCGCTAATATGAATTTTGATCGCTTGCGCCATGTGGCGGAACGTGCCGAAATCGGTGAAAACCGTGAAGCACTGTTTGCGGTGACCATTCCTGAAAAACCGGGAAGCTTTCACACTTTCTGTAAAACAATAGGTCGACGCGGGATTACTGAATTTAATTACCGTTATGCCGATGCAGACAATGCCCAGGTTTTTACCGGGATACAGTTACGCGGAGGCCTGGATGAAAAACAGGAAATTCTCGAAAGGTTACGTAAAAAAGGCTATTGCGTGATGGATATGACGGATAATGAAATGGCTAAAATGCATATCCGTCATATTGTGGGTGGCCATGCCGGTATGTCGCATGAAATGCAGTTTGAAGAAGTGTTGTTTCGGTTTGAGTTTCCAGAAAGACCGGGTGCCCTGCTGAACTTTTTAACCAGCATCGGCAATAAATGGAATATCAGTTTATTTCATTACCGTAACCACGGTGCAGCATTTGGCCGGGTGCTGGTTGGTTTGCAAACACCCGAAGGCCAACGGGCTGAATTAAGAAAGCACCTTGATACCTTAGGTTACAGTTACTGGGATGAAACAAAAAACCCGGCCTACCAGGCTTTTCTTTCCCCCTGATTTTTTTGCGTTCGCCACTATTTATTTACAGCGATAAATTCTTTCTTCGGTGGCGATCATATCCAGTGGAATGTCCCAATGCTGATGAAGAAGTTGCGTCGATTTTTGCAGCTCATGTGCGAGTCCGATCAGGTGAGGTTTTTTCCATGTATGCATACGATTCCGGTAGGCCAGTGTGCGGTCATAAAAACCACCACCCATACCAATTCGGTTACCGGCTTCATCAAAAGCAACCAGCGGCAACAGTAATAGATCGAGTTGCCAGGCCTGTCGCCATTGAGAGGGTGACACATCGGGTTCAATAATATTAAACCGGTTGGTAATCAGGTGGCAGGTTTTTGTGTAGGGGGCAAAATAGAGGCGGTTTTGAACGGGCGAGAGTACCGGTAGATAAACTGTTTTGTTGCGCTTCCAGCCATGTTCAATAATATTGTCCG
The DNA here is from genome assembly GCA_964466455.1 of uncultured Thiotrichaceae bacterium. Lineage (GTDB taxonomy): Bacteria > Pseudomonadota > Gammaproteobacteria > SZUA-229 > SZUA-229 > S010-25. The sequence goes on along the minus strand of CAYXNL010000032.1, from coordinate 24,311 downwards.
GGATTATTTCACCGTCATTAGCCAGATAACAGGCAATGTGTTTGCTGCGTTTGTATTCACTCAGACGAGTTATGTTGGCGGCGATTTGTATTGCATGTTGATCTTGCTGCACAGGGGAAAGGTTGCGGCGTTGCTGGCGTTTGTGTTTTCTTACGCTTGCCGACGTGGTTGCCACAGTCAACTTGAATACCTGCCGGTTGAAATTAGAAGGTGTCTCCAGAATGCCGTTGCAATACTGCCAACCTTGAACCGGTAGGTTCATGGTGGGAATCAGCGATAAATCGTAAGGCCTCCCGTCGAAGCGGTAACGCACACAGATTTAACAGACCAACTCCCGGAGTCAGTATATAAGGCTCAAGGGAAATTACAGCTTACTCACGTACACCCCAGAGACACCAAAACTATTTACTCTATAATACCGCCATTACCGATAAATTGCAGCTATATCAGTTTAATTTTACGCATTGAATTCTCAAGATGGCTGGATATTGCCTCAATGCGTTGGCTGACTTCATGGTGCACCTGCTGTTGTGACTCACCATGTAGAATTTCGTTGCTCATGTTCAATGCTGCCATAATGGCAATCCGTTCTGTGCCGATTACCGAGCCGCTTTGCTTGATTTCCTGTAGTTTCTCATTCAGCAATTGTGCTGAAGCTTTCAGGCTATCAACCTCCTCGACAGGGCAGGCAACCCGGTAATCCTTGCTCATAACATTAATGGTTAAGGATTCAGCTTTGTTCATAATGATCGCTCTCGATATAAAACATAGCTAGAGTTTATACCGAAATACTCGACAGGCATATCACAATATTTAACTTTTATGCTGTTGAATAGTCAGGTCATTAATGGCTGTGTTTATGCGTGTTCCATGGAGCGTAAACGGGTAATCATGGAATCAACATGTGAGCGTGCTGTTTCCTTTTGCTCAACCAGCGTTGCTCGTTCACGATTAAGTTGGGTGATCTGGGCACGTAAATCTCTGTTTTCATTACTCATACGCTCACACAGATCAAGTAATTCATTGATCTGCTGTTCCAGACGGTCCATTTTTATCAGCTCTTCATTCATAAACCTAATAGTAGGACGAGAATGGTAAATGGTCAATTCGAATAAACAAAAAAGTTTTGTGCAGAGGTTTTTTTAGCTTGATAGAGAGGAATAATATTTGCTTTCAGACATGGCAGGCGAAAGTTTTGGTAAACTGCGCGGATGTTCTTAACAAAGAAAATAAAGGGTTGTCTATAGTGGATACGTTGCCGGATATTGGCCAGCTGGAAGATTTGCTGTTTCAGGTGGATGCCGCCATGGGGGCTGTGGAATCACAGGGGGCGCTGTGTGGTATATTGTGCGCGCAGGGTGCCACCGAAGCCACGCGGTGGCTGGTGCATGTGCTCGGTGATCAGGGAGAAGATGGCAAGCCGGCATTGAAAGATGCAGCGGCACGGTTAATGCAGATTTATCAGTTTACGATTGAACAGATTAATGATACTGAGATTGAATTTGACCTGTATCTGCCTGATGATGACGATCCGCTGGAAGAGCGGGTCGAAGCATTAAGCTCATGGTGTCAGGGTTTTATTTATGGACTGGCTGTAGGAGGAATTCGACAGGATACAGACCTGCCCGATGATACACAGGAATTGCTTCGTGACATTATTGAAATTTCACAAATTAGTCAGGCATCTGTTGAAGCGGAGCAGGAAGGAGAGGGCGAGGAAGAGGATGAAGTTGCTTTTATGGAAGTGGTGGAATATGTGCGTATGGGTACGGTGTTGATCTATGAAGAGTTGCAGCCACTACAGTCATCGCCGACGGTGCATTAAGCTGAACATAATAAATATGAGAAGGTACGGGTGAAGCAGAAAATACATGCACAACGTCGCAAACAGCTAATGCGCATGATGGGAGAAAATGCGGTGGCGATATTACCGGCAGCGAATTTGCAGATCAGAAACCGTGACGTTGAATACAATTTCAGACAGGACAGTGATTTTCTTTACCTGAGTGGTTTTAATGAGCCCGAAGCGGTAGTTGTATTATTACCGGGGCGCAAACAGGGACAGTATGTTCTGTTTTGCCGCCAGCGTGACAAACACAAGGAAACCTGGCATGGCAGGCGCTACGGGACGGAGGGTGCGCTGGAATATTTTGCCGTAGATGAAGCCTGGCCCATTGATGAACTGGAAGAACGTTTGCCAGCCATGATGGGGCATTGTGAAAAAGTCTATTACACCATGGGACTACGTCCTGAATTCGATCAGGTGGTGATGAAATGCGTGAATGACCTGCGTCTGCAATCACGTCGTGGTACGCGCGCGCCTTATGAGTTTGTTTCACTGGAATACCTGCTGCATGATATGCGGCTGTTTAAAAGTCGTGAAGAAATTAGCCTGATGCGTAAGGCGGCAAAAATTTCAGTACAGGCGCACCGGCATGTTATGCAGACATGTAAACCGGGGATGAATGAAGCCGAACTGGAAGCAGAGTTTTTATATGCGTTTAAGAGAAATGGAGCAGACTGGGCCTATCCTTCTATTGTTGGTGGTGGTGAAAATGCCTGTATCTTGCATTACACCGAAAACAATCATGTATTGAAAGAAAAGACACTGGTGTTAATTGATGCTGGCGCGGAATATGAAGGTTATGCGTCGGATATTACCCGTAGTTTTCCAGTAGATGGTGTGTTTGCCGAAGCGCAAAAAGAAATATATGAGCTGGTATTGCAGTCACAGGAAGCGGCCATTAAACAGATTAAACCGGGTAATCATTGGGATGACCCGCATTGTGCCGCGGTAAAGGTATTAACCCGGGGTATGGTCGAACTGGGTCTGCTTAAGGGAAAGGCTACCCAGCTGATAAAAGAAAAAAAATACATGAAATATTATATGCATCGCACCGGTCACTGGCTGGGTATGGACGTGCATGATGTCGGTGATTACAAGGTGGATGAAAAATGGCGTCTACTGGAACCGGGTATGACCTTAACGGTGGAACCGGGGTTGTATATCCCTTTCGGATCACGGGGGGCGAAGCGCTGGTGGAATATTGGTGTGCGGATTGAAGACGATATTGTCGTTACCCGTGATGGCAATGATATGCTTACCAAAGGACTGCCGCGCACGGTGGCGGAAATTGAAAGCCTGATGGCTTCGTGAGGCCGGTTACCAGGCTCGGGCTAAATAATGAATAAAGCGCAGATAGAAAACAATTTTGATCTGATTATTGTCGGCGGGGGTCTGGTTGGTGCCAGCCTTGCCTGCGCCTTACGCACATCCGGTTTGTCTATTGCGGTAATTGAATCGTACGCCATCAGCCATGCACAGCAACCCTGTTATGATGACCGTACGGTTGCCCTGTCTTTTGGTAGCAGACAGATATTCGATGCGATGGGGAACTGGGCAACAATTTGTGCACAGGACGAAACAATAAAACCGGAACCAATCCGACATATTCATATTTCTGATCGCGGGCACTTTGGTGTGACCCGATTAAGCAGTGAAGAAGAAGGGGTGGAGGCACTGGGGTACGTGGTAGAAAACCGGGTTATTGGTGAGGGGCTCTATCAGCAGATAAATGCAGCAGACGCTATTCAATTATATTGTCCCGCCAGATTGACCCATTTTTCTCAAAGCGCGACGGAAGTCTGTGTCGGTATTGAGACAGAAAAAGGGTTGCAGACACTGCGCGCACCATTACTGGTTGCGGCTGATGGTCAGTATTCACAGATGAAACAGTTTCTGCGTATTGGTGATACGCAGCAGAATTATAGACAGAGCGCTCTGGTTACCAATATTACGCCGGGTCGACCACATAATAATGTTGCCTATGAACGCTTTACTGAAACCGGGCCACTGGCATTTTTACCCATGGCGCAGAACCGTTGTTCCGTTGTCTGGAGTCTGCCGCATGATAAAGCAGAATCAATGCTGGCACTGGATGAGGTCGATTTTCTTCAGCAGTTGCAGCAGGCTTTTGGCTACCGGCTTGGGGTGTTCAAAAAAAGCGGTGGGCGACAAATTTATCCATTAATGCTGCAACAGGCAACTCGTTTTGTGCAGGGTCGTACGGTAATTGTCGGTAATGCGGCACATACCATTCATCCGGTGGCGGGGCAGGGGTTTAATCTGGCCTTGCGGGATATTTCCCTGCTGGCCGAAATACTGGTGGATGCTCACCAGAGTGGTGAGGATATTGGGTCATCCATGCTACTGGCAGCGTATGTTGCCCGCCGTCATGATGATATGATGCGAGTTTATCGTTTTACCGATACATTGGTAAAAATCTTTTCTACGCCTTTTCCGCCTTTGGCACACTGTCGTTCACTGGGTCTGTTTATGGTGGATTTACTGCCTGTGGTTAAACATCGGCTCGCCCGGCAGAGTATGGGGCTAAGTGGCACCCTGTCGCGTTTAAATCGTGGCATCTCTCTATGACACCGCAACATAAAAACTATGATATCGTTATTGTCGGTGGCGGCATAGTCGGGCTGACCCTGGCGAATATACTGGTCGCTACCGATTTTAGTGTTGCCGTCATTGAACGCTCACCCCCCGTTCCCGTAACGGATAAGACAACGGATATCCGGGTTTCCGCCATTAATCAGGCAGCGGCCCAGGCATTTATGTCCATGCAGGTATGGCCGTATCTGCATGAACGTTATTGTGCCTATCAGCAAATGCACGTCTGGGATACCACCGGGCTGGGTCAGATACATTTTGATGCAGCAGATTCGGGCTTGCCGGAGCTGGGGTTTATTATTGAAAACAGTGTGCTGGTGCAGGCTTTGCGCCTTGCCCTCGAACAGGCGGAAAACATACAGCTTTATTGTCCACAAACGATCGACTCAATAACACAGACAGACGAGCGAGTTTTTTCACATTCGCTGACATTACGCGATGGCCAGCAATTAACCGCCTCCCTGCTGGTCGCGGCGGATGGTGCGCGTTCCAGCGTGCGTGATAATGCCGGTATTAGCCTGGTGTATCGCAGTTATCATCAACAGGGGCTGGTGTGTACAGTAGAAACAGAGAAAAGCCATCGGCATACGGCATGGCAATGTTTTCAGCCCACCGGTCCACTGGCTTTTTTACCATTATTTAATGCGCGTAGTTCCATTGTCTGGAGTCTGGATGATGACAGGGCGCAACCGCTGATGGCGCTGAACGATAAGGACTTCAGGCAAGCGTTGGCACAGGCCAGTGACTATCAGTTGGGGGCTATCAGGACAGTCAGTGAACGTAAACTGTTCCCACTGGCACATGGTCATGTCAGCACCTATGTCCAGCATGGGCTGGCGCTGGTTGGTGATGCCGCGCATAGTATTCATCCACTGGCCGGTCAGGGGGCCAACCTTGGTATTGCCGATGCCCTCTGCCTGGCTGAGGTGATTCAACAGGCAAAAAAAGCCGGCCGACAGTGGTATGCTCAACATACCTTACTGAAATATCAGCGCCAGAGAAAGCTGGAGAATCGTCTAATGGAAAATGCCATGACCGGTTTTAAAGTTCTGTTTGGTCAGGATAATCCGTTGCTGGCTGAATGCAGAAACGCCGGTCTGAATCTGGTGGATCATCTGCCGGTTATAAAAAACAGATTTATGCGCCGGGCGCTGGGTGGGTAAATCTCCTTTTTTACATGGGTGAATAGACGGTTCTGTATTTTTTATTCATATTATTAGCCTCAAATGCGTGTAAAATTCGATCCTTGATTTTTTATGGATGCCAATTCCGAGAATGATATAAATGAAGCAGAAAACGGTACTATTTGATAAACATCTGAAATATGGCGGCAAAATTGTGGATTTTGCTGGCTGGCAGATGCCGGTTCATTATGGTTCACAGATCAGTGAACACCATCAGGTGAGAACTGATGCCGGTATGTTTGATGTATCGCATATGGTGATTGTGGATATCAAAGGTAAATCGGTTACTGAATTTTTGCGCTATTTGCTTGCCAATGATGTGGCCAGGCTGACGCAACCAGGCAAGGCATTGTATAGCTGTATGTTGAACCATAATGGCGGAGTAATAGATGACCTGATTGTCTATCACATGAATGCCCGCTGGTATCGCATGGTGGTTAATGCTGCCACTCGGGATAAAGACCTCGCCTGGCTGGCTGCACAGGCAAAAGCTTTTGATGTGAATATACTGGAACGTACCGATCATGCCATGATTGCAGTGCAGGGGCCTCATGCGCGAGAAAAAGCGTTGTCGGTATTACCACTGGATGTGATGGAAGCGGCGACACCATTACAGCGTTTCTATGGTAGTGACTGTGGTGAATGGTTTGTCGGGCGTACCGGTTATACCGGTGAGGACGGGTTTGAAATTATGCTACCGGCTTCTGAAACACCTGCTTTGTGGGATAAATTAGTCTCGGCTGGTGTCAAACCCTGTGGGCTGGGAGCACGCGATACTCTGCGTCTTGAAGCCGGGATGAATCTGTATGGCTCAGATATGGATGAAACAACTTCGCCATTAATATCCGGGCTGGGCTGGACGGTCGCCTGGGAACCGGAAGAGCGAGATTTTATTGGTCGTGGAGCCATTGAAAAAGAAAAGCACGATGGTGTACAGCAGAAACTGGTGGGGTTGATCCTTGAGCAGCGCGGTGTGTTACGCGGTCACCAGAAAGTATATAGTAGTGATGCGCAGGGACAGGTGGTGGGGGAAGGTGAAATTACCAGTGGTACATTTTCACCCAGTCTGAAAGTATCCATTGCACTGGCTCGTGTACCGGTGCAGAGCGCAGAGCACTGTGAAGTGGAAGTACGAGGTAAATTATTACCGGCTCGTATTGTGAAGCCGGTATTTGTTCGGGACGGAAAACCGGTATAACGAGATAAACAGGGTTTTTACCTTTTACTGACAGGATGAATGAAAAGTCTTTTTATCCGTTTCAGTAATAATAGCGGTTATCTGCATTATATTGTGTACTGTTTTTTATTATTGTTTTTTAAGTACGTTTTTTTAAATATGTTTTTTTAAATATGGTTTTTAAAATACGTGGGGGTCAAATTTATGAGTGAAGTACCTGCAGAGTTAAGATATACCAAGTCACATGAATGGATCCGCATTGAGACTGACGACACGGTAACCCTTGGCATTAGCGATCACGCACAGGAGGCATTAGGCGATCTCGTTTTTGTTGAGCTGCCGGAAGTTGGCGCGGAGCTGATGGCGGACGATATCTGTTGTGTGGTGGAATCCGTTAAAGCCGCCTCGGATGTTTATATGCCGGTTGGTGGTGAAGTGATTGAAGTGAATGAAGTGCTTAATGATGAGCCTGAAGTAATAAATAACTCACCGTATGACAATGGCTGGTTAATTAAATTTAAGCCGGTTGCCGATGAGTTTGATGAATTAATGGATGCCGATGACTATAGCGCCATGCTGGATGAATAATTACCCATTGGAATTTTTAGAACGAATTAGCCGATTACTACCTGTTTACTGCTGTTCATAAAACCGTTTTTATATTTATGCCTTTTATCCCCCATACCGAACAGGAAATAGCGGATATGCTCAACACCATTGGTGTTGAGCATATTGATGAGCTGTTTGATGAAATACCCGACCATTTACGTGCCGCGCCGTTACAGGCGATAGCGGAAGGACTCACTGAAATGGAGGTTTCCCGACTGATGCATCAGCGTGCTCGGCAAAATTCCAGTGTGCTGTGTTTTATCGGTGCCGGGGCTTATGAGCATCACATTCCCGCTGCGGTCTGGCAGATTACCACCCGGGGGGAATTTTATACCGCTTATACCCCGTATCAGGCAGAAGCTTCGCAGGGAACCTTGCAGCTTACCTACGAATACCAGAGCATGATGGCGGCACTGTTGGCGATGGATGTTTCGAATGCATCCATGTATGACGGCGCTTCGGCATTGGCTGAAGCAGTGCTGATGGCGGTACGAGCAAATCGGAAATCAAAATCACGCACGATTTTAATGCCGTTAACGGTCAATCCGGTTTACCGGCAGACCGCTCATACCATTGTCAATGGGCAGCAGATAACCTTGCTGGATGTGCCTTATGATTCACCCAATGGAACCACTGCGCTGGATCGTTATATTCAGCAGGCGGGGGAAGATATCACCGCTGTGGTCATTCAGCAGCCCAATTTTTTTGGCTGTCTTGAGGATGTGGATGCAATTACCGACTGGGCACATGAGCATAATATGCTGGTGATCGGGGTGGTCAACCCACTGTTAATGAGTGTGTTAAAACCACCGGGTGAATGGGGCCGGGAAGGCGCGGATATTGTCTGTGGCGATGGTCAGCCACTGGGCGCTCCGTTATCTGCCGGTGGCCCGTACTATGGTCTGCTCTGCTGTCGTAAGACATTGGTGCGTCAGTTGCCGGGGCGCATTGTCGGGCGAACTAAAGATCTTGATGGAAAGGAAGGCTTTGTGTTAACCCTACAGGCACGCGAGCAGCATATTCGCCGTTCCAGAGCGACTTCTAATATCTGTACTAATCAGGGCTTAATGGTGGTGGCATCGGCGATTCATATGGCGATTATGGGTGCGACGGGGCTGGAAAATGCGGCACGTGCCTGTTATGCCAATACGCATACATTAATACGTGCCCTGTGTGAGATAAGCGGGGTGAGTCTGGCTTTTCATTCTCCCTGTTTCCATGAGGCGGTGATCAAACTCGATTATCCGGTAGCCAGCGTTTTATCGGCGCTGGCGGATCATGATATTCTGGGCGGTTATGATGTCAGCGTGGATTATCCCGAACTGGGACAGGCAATGCTGGTTTGTGCAACTGAAATGCGATCGGCAGAAGATATTCAGACCTACGTGGCAGCAATAAAACAGGTGATAGCAGATGTTAATTTTTGAGCACTCGGTAAAGGGACGTAAGGGAGCGCCGCAGACACCGACCAGTTCGCCCCCTCTGGTTGATCTGGCCGATACACTATTACGAAAGAAATCAGCTGCTTTGCCCGAGGTATCGGAAATGCAGGCCGTGCGTCATTACACGCGTCTTTCACAAAAGAATTATTCAATCGACACACAGTTCTACCCGCTTGGTTCCTGCACCATGAAGTATAACCCACGGGTGTGTAACAGCCTGGCAATGTTGCCTGATTTCCTTGCAGTGCATCCGCTGACACCGGCAAAACAGCAGCAGGGTTTTCTCGCCTGTATGTTTGAGCTGCAGCAAATGTTAGCTGAGGTGACGGGTATGGCTGCCTTCTCACTGGCACCGATGGCAGGGGCACAGGGTGAGTTTGCCGGAGTCTCAATGATTCGTGCCTATCACCAGTCACGTAACGATGAAGCACGACAGGAGATACTGGTGCCGGATGCTGCACACGGTACAAATCCGGCAACAGCCGTGATGTGCGGTTATCGTGTCAGGGAAATTCCGACAGCTAAAAACGGTGATGTGGATATTGACGCACTGAAAGCGGCCATCGGCCCGCACACAGCTGGTTTAATGCTAACCAACCCGTCTACACTGGGGCTGTTTGAACGTAATATCGAAAATATAGCAAAAATTGTTCACGATGTCGGTGGTCTGTTGTATTACGATGGGGCTAATCTGAATGCGATTCTCGGTAAAATTCGCCCCGGTGATATGGGGTTTGATGTTATCCATTCCAATTTGCATAAAACTTTTTCAACCCCGCATGGTGGTGGTGGGCCGGGTTCCGGCGCAGTTGGTGTCGCAGAACGGTTGCAACCGTTCCTGCCGTTACCGGTTGTGATAAAAGAGGAAGAAGGCTATCGTTACCTGACTCACGCAGACTGCCCGCAGAGTATCGGTCGTCTATCAGCTTTTATGGGGAACCCCGGTGTGTTATTACGTGCCTATATTTATATGCGCCTGCTGGGTCGCGAAGGCATGAGCCGTGTTGCCGAATTTGCTACCTTAAATGCCAATTATATGATGGTGGAGGCGAAACGGCGTGGTTTTGATCTGGGTATTGAAGATCGTCGTGCTACCCATGAATTTACCATTACGCTGAAAAAACAGGCAAAAAATAACCATGTATCGGCGATGGATTTTGCCAAACGCCTGCTTGATCTGGGGTATCACGCACCAACCACCTATTTTCCGATGTTAATTAGCGAATGTCTGCTGATTGAACCGACGGAAACCGAAACGAAAGAAGTGCTGGATGGTTTTATGGATGCGCTGGAGCAGATTAAGCATGAAGCCGAAACCACGCCGGACCTGTTAAAAACAGCACCACAAACCCTGCCGGTTAAACGTCTGGATGAAGTTGGTGCGGCAAAACAACTGGATTTGCGTTTTTAAGGTTTTTTTACCCGGTTTTTACTGTTCAGTAATACGTTTGGTAATAAATTATTCGTCACATTTTTTTGTTTTTATAATTTCAGGGGAAAGAGTATGAAAAAAATTGTTTTTCTTCTTCTAAGTATGATGATATCAATTTATGTCCCTTCTGTTAGTGCAAAAAAACTGGGTGATTTATATTTTCCCGATAAGGTACAGATAGCAGGAACCAGTACCCCATTACAGCTTAATGGTGCAGGTTATCGAACAAAGTTTTTCTTCAAAATTTATGCGGGTGCCCTGTATACTGTAAAAAAAGCGCATAGTCGTGATGCGGTGCAGGCATTAACCGGACCTAATCGCGTGGTAATGCAATTTATTTACAGTGAAGTCGCGCGCGATAAACTGATCGCCGCATGGCAGGAAGGGTTTGAAGAGAACAATACTACTGCGCAAATGAAAACCCTGACTTCAGACATTATGCGGTTTAATGCGATGTTTCCTTCGCTGAAGGAAGGTGATGTTGTGATGCTGGATTATCTACCGGGTAAAGGCACTCGTGTAACGATAAAGGGAAAAGTAAAAGGGATAATTAAAGGCAAAGATTTTAACCGGGCGCTGCTCGATGTCTGGTTAGGTAATAAACCGGCGGATGAAGACCTGAAACAGGCAATGCTTGGTAACGATACAGAGGAAGAAGATTATTAATCAGCTTCAACATTAGATGTTCCTTAATGATAGTAACCTTTCTATGCTACCGACATCGGTCCATTTTCCATTATATAACTGTGCGGAAACGCATCCGTTTTCAGCCTTGTTTCTCAGTAGGGGTGCAAGAGCCAGTTTTCCCACTTTGTGATCGCTGAAAAACGGTGGGGAATAGATGCCAATACCACTGTAGGTATAGCGGTTTGCGGGTTGTTGGTTGCTTAATAAGCCATGACTAATCGCAAAATCACCCTGTTGATGATGTTCTGGGTTAGGTACCAGAATCAGATGTGCCTGCATGGTTGTATCAAGCGGTTCTAACGATGAAAAATCAAAGTCTGTGAAGATGTCTCCATTAACAACGAGGAAAGGCTCATTACCTAGTAGAGGGAGTGCCTGGATAATACCACCGGCCGTTTCCAGTGCTTCAACTTCATCAGAATAAGTAATGTTTACACCATACCGGCCGCCATCGCCAAGTCTATGATGTATTTCTTTTGCCAGCCAGGCAGTATTAATAATAATCTGTGTTATTCCTGCCTTTGCAAGATTTTCCAGGTGATATTCTATTAAAGATTTTTTACCGACTGTAAGCAGTGGTTTGGGTGTGGTGTCGGTGAGTGGGCGTAAGCGTTCTCCCCGACCTGCGGCCAGTATCATGGCTTTCATCGTGTTGTATTCATTGCTTGGCCGAGGTTGGCCGATAGTGCGGTTTCGTTCAGCAGTTTCTCTAATGCGGACAGTTCCGGGTAATTCTTACAGCTATCAACAATATATTTTAATGTCAGCGGCAGATCATTAAGGTATTGTGCCTTGCCATCACGATAATTCAGGCGGGCGAAAATACCCAGTACTTTAAGGTGGCGTTGCACCCCCATCAAATCGAACCAGTGGCGTAGTACCTTCGGCGTGATTGAATAGTTGATATTTAGACGGGACCGATACTGTTGCAGCCAGTAATCGACTTTTTCTGTTGGCCATTCAATGTAACAATCTTTAAATAACGAAACCAGGTCGTAGGTAATCGGGCCGGTTAGCGCATCCTGATGGTCGATAACACCGGGATTATTTTTTTCTGTAATCATTAAATTACGTGAATGGTAATCACGATGTACAAAAACCTGGGGTTGTTCCTGTGCATTATTAATCAGCAAGGTAAAAATTTTTTCAAGCTGAGATTTCTGCTCAGGATTCAGGGTAATATTTAAATGCCGGTTCAGATACCAGTGTTCAAACAGATCCATTTCATCTTGCAGACATTGCTTATTGTATACAGGCAGAATGGCTTCAATGCTCTGCATTTTAATTAGCGCATCTATCGCATCGGAGTACAGATTGTCCGCGCTTTCATTATTTAATTCATTCAGATAGGGGCGTGAGCCCAGATCGGCCAGTAATAGAAAACCCTGGGAAATATTCTGTGCGTGAATTTCAGCAGCCTGAACACCGGCATGACGAATGAGTTTGGTAATATGAATAAAAGGGTGGCAGTCTTCCTTATCCGGTGGTGCATCCATCACAATATAATGATGGTTATCTTTTTTATTCAGAACACGAAAGTATCGCCGGAAACTGGCATCAGAGGAGGCGGGCTGGATATCGGTGAAGGTGTCTTCTTCAATTGATTCCAGCCACAGCCTGAGCTGGGTGAGACGATTTATCATTTAATTATTTAGCGGTTTCCGGATGTTATTGTTGTCAGTATGGGTGAAATGGGTTGATTGTAGCAACAGGTAAAAATAGATGGAACCTTTTTATTGTTTGTTTCGTTGAAGTAAGTATAGAAGGATGATGTACATAAAGGGAACCGATTTATTTACCTGTCTTTTATTTTAGTTGGTGATTTTAGTTGGTGATTACCGCCGGTAAAAGATTGAATATTTTATATGGAGACACTTTCAATGAATACAACAATAAAATACCTGCCTCTTGCCCTGGCTTCTGTTTTACTGGGTGCCTGTGGTACTTCAGGTACCACGACACCGGGTGCTGGATTAGCAACCATTTCTGGTACTGTGCCGGGAACTAAAATTGAAGCCTTTGGTGACAATGGCTCCTATTATGTTACCTCTTCTATTAAGAACGGAACAAATAAACATCCATTCACATTAGAAGTACCGGCTGGCGTTGGTTTCCACCTGGTGATGACGATGGATCAGGGTACAGCTGACCCGTCAGATGATGTGGTGCAACCTATCGGGTTCAGGGACAAGGCCGGTAAGCTGCAGACACGTCTTGTTGCCGGTGCAGGTAATAAAATTGATGTGGGCAATGTGCCATTACTGCCAACACGGTCGGCGGCAATTAGTGCCGGTCTGGATAATAATGGGGACGGTGTGCTAGATAAACCATTTGTATTGGATGACCATGCAGCAGAAGGTGCTAAAAACCCGCTGGAGACAGCAGATGCTAATGACAATGGTGTTCCTGATATGCAGGATGACTCGGCTACCGATGGTCAGACAATGCCTTCAGGGGCGATTGATTCACAGGACCCGGATGGGGATGGTATTCCAAATAAATATGAAGTGTCTTCAAAACGCCCTGTTTTTGCAGCAGGTGTTAAAGATAGCGATCACGACGGAGTACCGGATAATATTGATGTTAATAAGGATAATGCAGCAGGGATGAATACTGATTTACCTAATAGTAAGGATGGTTATCTCGATAGTGACAAAAACCATGACGGTTTCCCGGATGGGGATACTAATCATGATGGTCTTGATAATGAGATGGGAGACAAACCGGACGGTAGCAGCTTGAATGGTACCAATACTGCCGGATAGTCTACGATTCACGATGACAGAATTATGAACGCTCTCTCCTGGTGAAAGGAAAAAGCCATGCAGCACTTTGCTGTATGGCTTTTTTCTGGTTAAGGGGGGTTAAACATGAGGAATATGCTCGTGATCGGGAGTAATCAGGGATTTTTAATCAGGAGTTTTGGTGGCTGGCCTGTTTCAATCGAGCTGCTAGTAATACTGGCATAAGCAATAGATAGCCGACTATATATATCATCAAGTGACATCTGTAGAATATTGGCGACGATGGCACGGGCAACACCTGCATGGGCAACGATCAGGACATGTTTACCTTCCTGTTGTTCAGCAATGGATTGATAAGCCTGCCAGACACGGCTGGAGAAAGTAGTCAGCGGTTCGGCACCTTCCGGTCGATGGTTAACTGGATCTTGATAAAACCGGCTTAATGCTTCCTTATCTTCAGCAATAATTTCTGCTGCTGTTTTGCCTTCCCAGGCACCGAATCCCGTTTCCCTGATGCGCTCATCAACGTAATAATCGATCTGTAAATCGTCTGCCAGCTCCTTACTGAAAGCAAGGCAACGTTGTAAGGGGGAAGAGATAATATATTGCCAGGGTGGGTTTTCTGGAACAGACCTGCGCATCTGCGACCAGCCTGTTTCTGTCAGGGGATCATCAATATTACTACCGCGATAGCGATGTCCGCCTTCAGGTTCCCCGTGTCGCATAATATCAATATGGGTGACTGGCATAATTATTGTAGCCATCCGCCCAGGGTTAACATTGCAAGTACAGCAATCCATACCATGACTGAGCGCATAACCAGTGCCTGTGCGACGTGTATACTGGCAATTTCATCTTTCATGGCCATATTTTTCATAGCACCCAGACCGGCTGAAACCAGTACATCATAATTGCTGGCGGATATATCACACGATTTGAGTCGATCCCGGTAGGCATGCCAGGCAGAATCAAAATTTCCAGTAAGAGCATAACCCGCCGCCAGCATACGTGCAGGAGCATAAGCCATGATTGCCTGAATATAATCTGCGAAGGCTGCCAGTTCGTGATGTTCAATCTGTTTACTGATTTGTGAGGTGAGCCGATAAAGCATGGCGCCAAATGGACCCAGGATAACGAACCAGAAAATAGCAGAAAAGATACGTTCATTGGCAACATAAAAAACAGCACGGGTAACATCAATGGTCTGCTGGTCGGGCGAGGTAGAAGCAGCACGCTCCGTAATGGCACCGGCATAATGAAAGGCTTCATCATCATCGCCGATTTCACGCGCATGCAAATAGGCTTCAATATCAGTTGCCAGACAGGCGGGTCCAAGGCAGTACATCAGCACTACCACGCCAAAAATAAACCCGGGCAGGTTAAACAAAATACCGGATAACAGGTACTGGATAAACAGGATGACAATAATGGGTGGGGTGATAATCAGAAAAAACTGTAACGGCGGCAGTTTGTGCCGGGTTAATTTGCAGATTTGCTGTGAATAATATTCGAACCAGCTCATATCACGCAATTCGTGCAGATGCAGGAAGATACGGTCGAGTGCGAGGCCGAGTATGATTGAAATTAGTGCCATTATTTTATCAATTCAGATCTTTTTATTATGTTTCGTGCAAAGGTCTCATTGTATTAGTTTTTATTATAAACGCTGATGAGATAAATTTTATGTATTTTGCTTTAAAAGATTTTTGAGTGTCTGCCAGTTAAAACGATCACCAGGGTCGGTTTTCCGACCCGGTGCAATATCACTATGCCCGGTAACTGCATCCCGATGAAGGTCGGGGTAAATCTGTTCCAGTGTAAGAATTAGCCTGGCAAGCCGGGTATATTGCGTTTGTTCAAATTTGTCCGTATCGGAACCTTCCAGTTCGATACCGATGGCAAAGTTATTGCACTGCTCGCGCCCCTGATAGCTGGAAACACCCGCGTGCCAGGCGCGTTCATGAAAGGGGACAAACTGTATAATGTGACCATCGCGTTTAATCAGGATATGTGCGGAGACTTTCATATCAGCAATCTGCCGGAAATAAGGGTGTTCATCCGTCGCCAGCCGGTTGGTAAAAAAACGTTCAATGGCATCACCACCATATTGACCGGGAGGCAGGCTGATGCTGTGAATAACGATAAGGTCAATGGCCTCATTATCAGGGCGCTGATCCCGGTTGGGGGATAAAATCTGCTGGCAGGGGCTTAACAGGCCGGTTGCGAGGTTGATTTGCATGGCTGGTATTATAACAATAAGTAACAAAGCAAAAGAAATTCCTTTCATTTGTCCATTCCCGGTTCTCTATCCAGTAAAATATCCGGTTCAGACAAAGCAGGATCTATTTTGGACAAGATGCAACAACCCCACCCCACCCCACAACTCAATCCCCAGCAGCTTGAAGCCGTACGCTCCATTGATGGCCCGATGCTGGTACTGGCCGGAGCGGGGAGTGGTAAAACCCGGGTAATTACAGAAAAAATTGCCTATTTGCTGGGGGAATGTGGTATTGCTCCAAAGCGCATTGCAGCGGTTACTTTTACCAATAAATCGGCACAGGAAATGAAGACCAGAGTAAAAAAGCTGGTTGGTAGTAAAGCCAGCCGGGGACTGCGGGTGTCAACTTTTCACCGCCTGTCACTGGGGATTCTACAAAAAGAATACCATGCGCTGGACTATAAACCGGGGTTTTCAGTATTTGCTCACGGTGACTGTATTACCGTGTTATCTGAATTATTAAAAGTAACCGGTGAGCGTGGACTGGATGCGGCAGAAGCGGCACACTGGCAAATTAGTCAGTGGAAAAATAACGGGATTATGGCGGAACAGGCATCTTCACTTGCCGAAGATGACCGCCAGTTGGGTATTGCAAAACTATATAGTAAATACCAGCGCCAGCTACATGCCTATAATGCCTTTGATCTGGATGACCTGATTTTACAAACAGTACATATTTTTCGAACCCGACCTGAAATATTACAGCAATGGCAGCAGGCTATTCATTATCTGCTGGTGGATGAATATCAGGATACCAATGCCATGCAATATGAGCTGGTGAAACTGCTGGCTGGTACCCGGCACTGTCTGACTGCGGTGGGGGATGATGATCAATCTATCTATGCCTGGCGCGGGGCGCAACCGGAAAATCTGGTGCAACTGGCAAAAGATTTTCCACGCATGAAACTAATTAAACTGGAACAAAATTACCGTTCCAGTGCGCGGATATTAAAACTTGCCAATACGCTAATTGAAAATAATCCACATGTGTATGAAAAACGTCTGTGGAGTGAGCTGGGGCCGGGTGACCCGATACGCATGATTCAGTGCAATAGTGAAGAAGATGAAGCTGAGCGTGTCTGTATTGAAATCCAGTCACATCGTATTCAGCGGCAGACAAAATTTAAACATTATGCAATTTTATACCGGGGTAATTTTCAGGCACGGGTATTTGAACGTTACTTACGCACTATGCATATGCCTTATGTCGTCAGTGGCGGCATCTCGTTTTTTGACCGTACCGAAATTAAGGATCTGGTAGCTTATTTACGTCTGCTGGCAAACCCGGATGATGATGCGGCATTCCTGCGGGTGATTAATACTCCGCGCCGTAGTATCGGTATTGCGACACTGGAAAAACTCGGTAAATATGCCACCCGGCGAGGAGTGAGCATGTTAACCGCCTGCGGCGAAGTCGGGCTGGAAACTCAGGTGTCTGCCACCGCATATAAAAATCTGAGTCGGTTTACCGACTGGTTATTGCGCCTCGCACACCGTGCTGAGGACGAACCGGCAACGGTTATTTTGCAACAGTTGTTAGATGATATTTATTATGAGAACTGGCTGCGCGAACAGAGCAAGGATGAGGAGGCCGCTGAACGTCGCTGGCGAAATGTAATGGATCTGCTGGAATGGTTGCAGAAGATGCAGAAAAAAAATACGGATGCCGGGGTGGCCGAGTTAATGGCGCAGTTGTCTCTGATGGATATATTACAACGTAATGCAAATGAGTCCGACCAGGATGCGGTACAGCTAATGACGCTACATGCCGCCAAAGGACTGGAGTTTCCACACGTATTTCTGGTGGGCTTTGAAGAAGAATTACTGCCACATGCCACCAGTATCGCGGAAGATAATATTGAAGAGGAACGCCGCCTGGCCTATGTCGGTATTACCCGCGCAGAGAAAAGTTTAACCATGACTATGTCACGTGTACGTAAACGTTACGGTGAGCGGGTTGAGTGTGAACCCAGTCGTTTTCTCGAAGAGTTACCCGAAGATGAAATTGAATGGCACGGTGGTAAAACGTCAAAAGAAAAAGCCAGCAAGGATAAGGGTAAAGCGCATCTTGATGGACTGAGGGCAATGCTGGGATGAATTCCAGGAGTTTGTTGATAGATAGTTTATTGATAGATAGTTTATTGGTGATTGCAGAATCCCGGTACAGGGATTTCAACTTTGATGGCTGAAGGTTCTGTCGGTTCTACCCAGAAATATAATTCGGTGGTCGTCGGGTCACAGGACTGGCAACTGGTACCGCAGGATGCAGTAGCATTGCGGCGCTCAACTTTGCCTTTTTTTATCCAGATAGCCAGCATGCCACGTACGGCATCAGCATTGGTGTCAAAATGCAGGGCAATATCATTGAGGGTACATTGCCGACGTTGTTTCAGGTAATCCCGAATATCAGATAGAATCATACGGTAACCTCAGCGGTGTCAATTTGTTCTTCTTTTTGGTGAGCCCAGCGTCGCAGGCCGATAATTAGACTGGCGATTAGCAGTACGACACCACCAAGCCAGAACCCGGAAAAGACAGGATGTTGGGAAAAGGTACTGATCTGATAATAACTGGTGGCTGTGACATAGGCAATGGAAGTCGTCCAGGCGGCTACGAACAGCGCCCAGGGGGTTCCTGCCTCACGCCGGATGGCACCAATGGTTGCCACACAGGGAAAATATAATAATACAAATAATAAATAGGCAAAGGCACCAGCCTGTCCACTGAAACGTTTTTGCATGGCACCAAAAGTACTGTTATGCACTTTTTGTGCGGCAGCCGCTTTCTGGGTTGACTGTATATTCCCTACGTTCATCCTTAGCGGGTCAGTAAAGGTTTTTGCTACGGCAGCAAGGTTTCTCGGTACGGTTGCTATGGCAGCATCAATAGCCGGCCAGAAATGGAACACTTTTTTCTTTGTCGTATCGTTGGTGTCTTCACGAGCCAGTTGCGAGTAGAGTGTATCCAGCGTTCCAACAACTACTTCCTTGGCAAGTACGCCGGAAATGACGCCCAGCACGGCGGGCCAGTTATCGGGTTGAATGCCCATTGGGGCGAATACCGGTGTGGCTGTTTTACTAATAGCTGCGAGTACGGAATGGTTCGGCTGTGTACTGTTTATTGAACCGTTTGTACCAATAGAACTTAATACATTAATAATCAGTACCATTACCACAATTACCTGACCGGCTTCTTTGATAAACAGACGCACTCGATCCCAGGCGCGTAATAAAATGCCCTTAACTGTTGGCAGGTGGTAGGGGGGTAGTTCCATCATAAAACCACTGCTGTCACCGGAAAGGATAGTACGTTTCATTAACAGTCCGGTGAGAATGGCAACGGTGATACCAATCAGATAAAGCAAAAAGACCAGATTCTGCCCATTGGTGGGGAAGAATGCGGCAACAAACAGGGCATAGACCGGCAGACGGGCACCACAGGACATAAACGGGTTCATTAATATGGTCAGTTTACGTTCACGTTCATTTTCCAGCGTACGCGTTGCCATAACCGCAGGAACATTACAGCCAAAGCCGACAATCAGGGGGACAAAAGCTTTACCGGGCAGGCCGATATTACGCATGAATCGGTCCATGACAAAAGCTGCACGAGCCATGTAGCCGCTATCTTCTACAGCAGAAAGGAACAGATACAGGGCGCTGATAATGGGAATAAAAGTAGCGACAATCTCAATCCCGCCACCCAGTCCGTTAGCAAGAATAATACGGAGTAAATCTGGTGTGTGAATGGCATTTAATACAGCGGAAAAGCCATCAACAAAAATAGCTTTGAAGATACCATCAAAGAAATCAACAAAAGCACCACCTATGTTTATGGTAAACATAAACATTGCATACATAACCAGTAAAAAGAAGGGGATACCAAACAGGCGACTTAATACAAAGCTGTCAACTTTATCGGTAACCGTTTTACCTACCTTATTTTTTTCGTTGATTACCGTTTGTGCCAGAGTATGGGCGTGATTAAAACGGCTGTCTGCAATATGAATATCTGTTTCTTCGCCGACACGCTCTTCGATAGTTGTCTGCCATTTTTTCACCTGTGACAGTATGGTGTCATCACACTGGCTGGTAGTGAATTCGTCGCTTTCCAGTAATTTTAATGAGAGCCAGTGCAGGTTACTGTTGTCCGCATGGTTGCATAAACGTAGTTCAGGAATAATGGCAGCAATCGCCTGTTCGATAATTTCATCGTGCGCAAGACGGAAACCGCCGCTATGCTGACCACTTGTGACGGCAGGAATTTCCTGTTTTAAGGTATCCATACCTTCATTGGTGGTTGCAACAATAGGGGCAACCGGGCAGCCGAGTTCCTGTGATAATTTTTTAATATCAATATGAATACCGCGTTTGCGTGCAATATCCATCATGTTCAGCGCCAGTACAACAGGGACTCCCATTTCCAGTAGTTGTGTTGTCAGGTATAAATTACGTTCAAGGTTAGAGGCATCGACGACATTGATAATTAGATTTGCATCGTGGGAGAGTAAATAATCACGAGCGATTTCTTCGTCAATCGAACTGGCGTCCAGGGAGTAGATGCCGGGCAGGTCATAGACGGTAACTGTTTGATTATTCAGGGTGAAAAAACCCTGTTTACGATCTACCGTAACCCCCGGCCAGTTACCGGTTTTCTGGCGAATACCGGTAAAATTGTTAAACAGTGCCGATTTACCACAGTTGGGGTTGCCAGCAATAGCAATGGTGAGTGAGCCGGTTACCAAAACATCGGCTTCAGTCTCGGTTTTATTGTTACAGCAACCCATTAATGTTCAGGGAGTTCGATCTGTAGTTTTTCTACAACACTCGGACCTAATGCAATACGGGTACCCTCATTGCGGATTAGCACACTTGTGCCACGGTGTTTCAACATATTAATAGTGGCACCAACGCGTAAACCGAGTGAGAGCATTCGTCGAACCATCAGACGATCGCCGTTAATGGCGACAATGCGTGCGCTATGACCATTTTGCAGGGAAAGTAAGTTGGTTGTCGGTTGTGATTTGTTCATAATAAAAAGGTAATATCAAGTTATTAAAAGAGAATTGTTCTCATTTACGATGTTAGGCTTTTTAAATAATGATTGCAAGCATCCCAATGGGGTAGAATGTAATAATCCCACCGTTTATGGGTGATTTATTGGTTAGTATGTGCTGTTTTGACCAAATTTTCGGCGCAGATCACGCAGGATCAGGTAAATCCAGGGCCATAATAGTGTGCTGGTTACGGTGGGCATTAAGAATACCCACTTGTCGGGCGCACGTCCGAGCATACCGTCCACCCATAATATTAATAACTGTTTAACCAGTAACAGGAAAAAAATCACAATCGCCTGTTGTATCAGTGAGGAAACGCGAAGTCGCTGGTGTTGCATATGGATGACGTAAATTACGATTACCATCCCTAATGCCTGCTGGCCGAGCAGTGTGCCATAGTTGACATCCAGCATTAAACCTGCCAGCCAGGCGGTGATAACACCAACTCTTGATGGTATGGCCATTGCCCAGTAAATCATTACCAGTGTAACCCAGTCTGGCCGAAAGGCTATGGCCCAGTCGGGGAGTGGAATAATTGCCAGCATAAAAGCGGCAATAATACTGATAACACCTGTGCGTAAATCTCTGTTCATTGTGACTGAGTATTTTGCGTGCAGGGTTTTTCAGATTTAGCGGTGGCTGCTGTTATTTCCCGCGTTTCGTGAGTCACTGATTTTTCTATTTTACTATTCCACAATAGTAATACTTCGCGGCTACGATCAAGCTGGGCGAGAGGTTTGGCAATGATTCTGGCGAAACGATCTCCAGCAGGTCGCTTAACAGAGGTGACTGTTGCCACCGGGTAGTTGGGGGGGAAGTGGCCACCGAGACCGGAAGTAATAAGTATATCGCCGACTTTAATATCGGCATTGTGCGGCAGGTGACGCAGTTCCAGCCTGTTGATATTGCCGGTACCATAAGCAATGGTACGCAAACCATTACGATCAATCTGTACCGGTATAGCATTGCTGGCATCGGTGATCAGCAGTGCAGAGGAAGACAGGGGACCCACGTGTACGATCTGTCCCATAACTCCTCGTGCGTCAATAATCGGCTGACCAATATAAACACCCTGACTGCTACTTCGGTTTAATATGATCAACTGGCGATAGGGGTCTACATCGACACCGATAATTTCAGCAATAAGCAGGCGACTGGTGGTTTTTGGTGTGGCACTAAGAAGTTTGCGCAGGCGCGTATTTTCTTTTTCCAGAATATCGAGTTTCTGTAGCCGTACCTGAGTTTCCAGATGACGGACTTCGTATTCCCGATTTTTTCTTAGCAGGGTCTGATGAGTGGTAAAGACCTCATCGCTCCAGTAATAAAACCGTATTGGTAAATCAATAGTGTACTGTAATGGATATAACAGTGTGGACAGGGCGCTACGTACGACTTCCAGCTGATGCCAGCGATGGTCAACGCTCATCAGAGCAATGGAGGCAACCACCAGTATCAGCATCCGTATAGTTGTTGATGGTTTCCGGCTAAAGAGTGTCTGCATAGTTGAAAAACACGGATGATATTATGCGGAAGGCCGTTATTCAACGATGAGCCTTATTCAACGGCGAGAAAATCGCCTCCGTGTTTATCGATCAGCTCCAGTACCTTGCCACCACCGCGAGCAACACAGGTTAATGGATCTTCCGCCATAACGACTGGCAGGCCGGTTTCCTCCATAATTAAACGATCCAGATCACGTAACAGCGAACCGCCACCAGTAAGGACAATACCACGTTCTGCAACATCAGCACCCAGTTCAGGCGGTGTCTGTTCCAGTGCGGTTTTGACTGCACTAACAATGCCGTGCAGTGGCTCCTGCAAAGCTTCGAGAATTTCATTGCTATTAAGAGAAAAACTGCGTGGAATGCCTTCGGACAGGTTACGGCCTTTGACCTCAATTTCGAGTAAATCTTTACCTGGATAAGCAGTGCCAATCTCGTGTTTAATTTTTTCCGCAGTTGCCTCACCGATTAAAATACCGTAGTTGCGGCGTACATAATTGGTAATAGCGTCATCAAACTTGTCACCACCTACACGTACGGAGGCGGAATAAACGATACCATTTAGAGAAATGACCGCAACTTCTGAGGTGCCACCACCAATATCCAGTACCATCGAACCTTTGGGTTCATCCACCGGCATGTCGGCACCAACCGCTGCGGCCATGGGTTCGTCGATTAAATACACCTTGCGAGCACCTGCACCGGCAGCCGATTCACGAATAGCGCGGCGTTCTACCTGCGTTGCCCCACAGGGAACGCAGATAAGTACGCGGGGACTGGGGCGTAAAATTTTGCTTTCATGCACAGAGCGGATAAAGTGCTGTAGCATTTTTTCAGTAATATTGAAGTCGGCAATTACGCCGTCACGCATTGGTCGAATAGCGGTGATATTCTGTGGCGTTCGACCAAGCATGCCTTTGGCATCTTTACCGTAGGCTTCAATGGTCTTGGGACCACCGGGGCCTCTGTCCTGGCGGATAGCAACAACGGAGGGTTCGTCGAGAACAATGCCTCGACCGCGGGCGTATATCAATGTATTGGCTGTACCAAGGTCTATTGATAAATCGTTGGAAAATATTCCCCGGAAACGATTCATGAACATGTGTATGCTGGCCTTTCTGTCATTATTATATATCTGGCAATAAATAGTTGCGCAGACTTTAAAGGGTTGTAGAGTTTTACTTAACGTGCTGATTATAGACTTTCAGAGCTGAATTGTCGTAAATTCAGGTGAATTTGCGCGTACTGTATCAACCCGACAGGTATTGAGCAAGGTTTATCCATATTTTTCGCCTGTTTTATCTGCGTGGTATGTGTTGTGGTAGAGCAAATTCGTAGAATATGCTATTTTCCCTGTTTTTTGCGGTTCGCTGTTTATTAAGGAACAGACTAAGTAACAGACAGCCACAAACATACAGATACACAAATCGAATCGTCGGAGTAAAGCATGTCCATTGATGTTAATGAAGTCAGGAAAATCGCCAGGCTGGCCTGTTTAAATATTGAGGCCTCGCAGTTGGATAATTATGCTAGCAGCCTGTCCAGTATTCTTGATCTGGTCGCACAAATGAATAACGTAGACACAACTGGCGTTATACCGATGTCACACCCGTTCGAAGTGAATCAGCGCTTGCGTGAGGATAAAGTGACGGAAACCAATCGTCGGGATGATTTTATGGCTATTGCGCCAGCAACGGAAGATGGTCTGTATCTGGTGCCGAAAGTGATTGAATAATTATGC
>CAYXNL010000031.1:0-27015 GCA_964466455.1 uncultured Thiotrichaceae bacterium | reverse complement strand
AAATAGCAAATAATACTTGACTGATTTACTGGGTATTAGTACTATAACCAGGTAAATTAGTCAGGAATTGTGAGGTTTCAATGCGATTGTCAACAAAAGGGCGCTATAGCGTCACCGCCATGCTGGATCTTGCTATCCATGATAAGGCCGGACCAGTAACGCTGGCAGATATTTCACAATGTCAGGGTATTTCCCTGTCTTATCTGGAGCAATTGTTTGCCTGCCTGCGTAAAGATGGACTGGTAAAAGGTGTGCGGGGACCAGGTGGTGGCTATCGACTGGCTCGACCGGCAAGTGAAATTAGCATTGCTGAAATTATCAGTTCGGTTGATGAGAATGTAGATGTGACACGCTGTAAAGGTGAGGGGAATTGCCAGTCGGGCGATAAATGCCTGACGCATGAGCTATGGACAAAGTTAAGTGAGCGGCTGTATAACTTTCTCGATGGCATTACTCTGGCGCAGTTTGTCGATCGACCGGGTATTCCTGAATTATCACTGCAACGTGATAAAATGATTGGCCGGTTTATTCTGGCTCGCAAACAGGCGGCGGTGATGAATCGGCGCCGGATTTAGGTTTCCAGAATTCAGTTTCCAGGTTTAAATTTAGCGGTAAACACAGTTTTTAGAGATAGAGGTAATAAATTATGGCATACGGTGAAAAAGTTCTCGATCATTACGAAAATCCACGCAATGTTGGTACGTTTGAGGAAAATGACAGGGTAGGCACTGGTATGGTTGGTGCGCCGGCATGTGGTGATGTCATGCGTTTGCAAATTAAAGTAGATGATGACGGGGTAATAGAAGATGCCGTTTTTAAAACCTATGGTTGTGGTAGCGCGATTGCATCCAGTTCCTTATTAACAGAATGGGTGAAGGGAAAAACACTGGACGAAGCACAGGCCATTAAAAACACGCATATTGCTGAGGAGCTAGCGTTGCCACCGGTAAAAATTCACTGCTCAGTATTAGCAGAAGATGCTATTAATGCAGCGATTGATGATTACCGAAAAAAACAGCAATAGAGAACTTTGCATAAAGTTACAAAAAAGTAAATTTCTATTTTAATACCCCCGTCCGCTGGCGGCGGGGTAGTTTATTTCCGGCTGAATCCATCTTGCTATATAATACGCAAATTTTCCGGTTATGAGGTACCCACGTGCTTGAATCCTATCGTAAACATGTTGCAGAACGTAACGCTGAAGGTTTGCCACCATTGCCGCTGGATGCCACTCAGGTAGCCGCACTGGTTGAATTACTCAAGTCTCCACCCGTTGGGGAAGAAGAATTTATTCTGAACTTACTGGTTCACCGCGTGCCACCGGGTGTGGATCAGGCTGCTTATGTAAAAGCGGCTTTTCTGGCTGATGTAGCCAAAGGCGATACCCCCTGTGATTTAATCGACCCGGTGAACGCTACCAGACTGCTCGGTACCATGCTGGGCGGGTATAACATCCAGCCACTTATTGAACTGCTGGATAACAGTAAAACCGCTGAAGCTGCGGCCAAAGCGTTATCGCATACCTTACTGATTTATGATGCGTTTCATGATGTTGCAGAAAAAGCCGAACATAATGCAGCGGCGGCCAGTGTCATCCAGGCATGGGCCGATGCACAGTGGTTCACCTCAAAACCCGTCATGCCGGAAGAAATTACCGTTAGCGTATTTAAAGTGGCCGGAGAAACGAACACCGATGATCTATCACCCGCTACGGAGGCATGGAGTCGGCCAGATATTCCCCTGCATGCTAAATCTATGTTAATAAACAGCATGGAAAATCCGCTTGAAGTCATTGCAGAATTAAAACGTAAAGGCCATCCGGTCGCTTATGTTGGTGATGTGGTGGGTACCGGTTCGTCACGTAAATCAGCCATTAATTCGGTACTCTGGCACATGGGCAGGGAAATTCCTTATGTACCGAATAAACACGAAGGCGGGGTAATCCTTGGCGGTAAGATCGCCCCCATCTTTTTTAATACAGCGGAAGACTCCGGTGCGCTGCCCATAGAATGTGATGTTGAAAAAATGAATACCGGTGACGTTATCCGTATTCGTCCTTACGATGGCATAATACTGAATGACGCGGGCGAGGAACTGTGTCGTTTCAAACTAAATCCATCAACAATGGCGGATGAGGTGCGTGCCAATGGCCGTATTCCTCTGATTATCGGTCGTGGATTAACCGAGCGGGCGCGTGACCATCTGAGTGAAGGTCATTCAGATCTGTTTTTGCGTCCCGAACAGGGGAAAGATACCGGCAAAGGTTTTACCCTGGCGCAGAAAATTGTCGGCCGAGCCTGTGGTGTTGCTGGTATTCGTCCAGGTACCTATTGTGAACCCAAAATGGCGACAGTGGGTTCACAGGATACCACTGGTGCAATGACCCGTGACGAGTTAAAAGAGCTGGCCTGTCTTGGCTTTTCTGCCGATCTGGTGATGCAGAGTTTCTGTCACACCGCAGCCTATCCCAAACCGGTTGATATTACCCTGCAACACGAACTGCCCGATTTTATGCAAACTCGTGGCGGGGTTGCCCTGCGCCCCGGTGATGGCATTATCCACTCCTGGCTTAATCGTATGATTCTACCGGATACGGTCGGCACCGGAGGCGATTCACATACTCGTTTTCCCATGGGCATCAGTTTTCCGGCCGGTTCCGGACTGGTGGCGTTTGCTGCGGCACTGGGTGTGATGCCACTGGATATGCCGCAATCGGTACTGGTACGATTTAAAGGAGAAATGCAGCCGGGAATCACCCTGCGTGATCTGGTGAATGCTATTCCTTATGTGGCGATTCAACGTGGCTTGTTAACCATTGAAAAGAAAGGTAAAAAGAACGTCTTTAATGGTCGTGTACTGGAAATTGAGGGCTTACCAGAGCTGAAAGTCGAGCAGGCATTTGAACTTTCGGATGCTTCAGCAGAACGTTCCGCTAATGGTTGTACCGTGCGACTGGCAAAAGAGCCGATTATTGAATACCTCAATTCAAATATCACCCTGTTAAAGTGGATGATTATCAATGGATATAAGGACAGACGTACACTGGAACAGCGTATTCTGGCGATGCAGAAATGGCTGGATAATCCGCAGTTACTGACCCCCGACGATGATGCGGAATACGCAGAGGTGATAGAAATTGACCTGGCTGAAATTACCGAACCGTTGCTGGCCTGCCCGAATGATCCTGATGATATCAAACCTCTATCAGAAGTCGCCGGTAACCGGATAGATGAAGTCTTTATTGGCTCGTGTATGACAAATATTGGTCATTATCGCGCTGCCGCTAAAGTACTTGAAAAAGTTACCAGTCTGCCGACACGTATGTGGATCGCCCCGCCGACAAAAATGGACGAACATGAACTAAAGGAAGAGGGTATTTATAATATATTCGGACGCGCTGGTGCCCGCACTGAAATTCCCGGCTGTTCGTTGTGCATGGGTAATCAGGCGCGGGTTGCTGATGGCGCCAGTGTGGTTTCAACTTCTACGCGTAATTTCCCCAATCGCCTGGGCAATGGCGCCAATGTCTATCTGGCTTCGGCAGAATTAAGTACCGTGGCAGCGATTCTCGGACGGATTCCATCGCTACAGGAATATACCGCTGCTATGCGAGATGTCGCGCCGATGGCAGATGATATTTATCGCTATCTGAATTTCGATAAATTGTCGGAATACCGAGATGTGGCAAATAGTATCAATGTAATCCCCGGTTAAGGTTCTTAATATAATGATTAAAACACTGCTTTTTATTGCTGGCGGGGGGGCCTTTGGCGCGCTCTCACGTTATGGTGCGTCACTGGGGGTGTATGCTCTGGTAGGTCGTGGCTTTCCTTACGGAACATTATTTGTCAATGTTGTCGGTTCTTTTCTAATGGGTGTGCTGAGTATTTTACTGCTGGAACGCCTTAGTGTGAGTCCCGAACTCCGGGCAGCTATTCTGGTTGGCTTTTTAGGTGCCTTTACCACTTTTTCATCATTTTCCGTCGAGACCCTTACTTTGATGGAAAATGGTGATACAGTACGTGCATTGCTGAATATCGGGGTGAGTCTGGTATTGTGTTTGCTGGCTGTCTGGTTTGGTGTCAGTCTGGGCCGTCAGTTATGAGGTGTAAATTATGAATGTAACCGTTGCACGTATTTATGTTACAGAAGGCAAGCATGTGTACGAAAAAATATTCAAACGACTGCATGATGAGCACAGGGTAAATGGTGTCACCGTATTTCGTGGTATCAGTGGATTCGGTCGTTCGGGTGAAACGCATTCCTCCGAATTGCTGGATATATCTTTTGATCTGCCTGTAGTCATTGAATTTTTTGATACAGACGAAAAGGTTCAGGCGGTAGTCGACACACTGGATGATATTATACCGCAGTGTCACGTCATTACATTCTCTGCCCAGCTTACCTGATTGAAAAATTGTCATCGTAGCGATACGAAGAGGCATGTCTGATTATTCCACAGATGGATGAATCAGCGCTTCCTTATAACAATAACAAAACTGAATAATCAACTATGCTAGACCCGAAACTTATTCGTAGCGATCTACGATCGGTAGCCGAACAACTGAAAAAACGTTATTTTGAACTTGATGTAAGCGCGCTGGAAAAACTTGAAAAAAACCGCAAAGCCTGCCAGATTCAGACAGAAGAATTACAGAATGAGCGTAACAGTAAATCGAAGTTGATTGGCCAGACGAAGGCAGCAGGGGAAGATATTCAGCCTTTACTTGATGAAGTTGCCGGTCTGGGAAAAAAGCTGGATACAGCAAAAATAGAGCTCCAGGAAATTCAGCAGGAAATTGAAAATATCGTTATGGGTATCCCCAATCTACTGCATGAAAGTGTACCGGTGGGCAGGGATGAAAATAAAAATGTTGAAATCCGGCGCTGGGGTAAACCTCGCGAGTTTGATTTTAAAGTAAAAGACCATGTTGATATCGGTGCACAACATGGCTGGCTGGATTTTGAAACGGCGAGTAAACTCACTGGCTCGCGTTATGTTGTGATGCGTGGACAGATGGCAAAGCTGCATCGGGCCATTACACAGTTTATGCTGGATGTGCATACCACGGAACATGGCTATGAAGAAGTGTATGTCCCCTATATTGTCAATCGTGACAGCCTGCGCGGTACCGGTCAGTTACCCAAATTTGAAGAAGACCTGTATTGTGTTGACAAAGAAAATGGACACTATTTAATTCCCACCGCAGAAGTACCGCTAACCAATATTGTACGCAGTGAAATTCTTGATGCGGCACAGTTACCGCTAAAATTTACCAGCCATACCCCCTGTTTTCGTTCCGAAGCCGGTTCCTATGGCAAAGATACCCGTGGCATGATTCGCCAGCACCAGTTTGACAAGGTCGAAATGGTGCAACTGGTAAAGCCTGAAAATGTATGGCAGGCGCTGGAAGAACTGACCGTTCATGCCGAAACCATTCTGCAAAAACTGGAACTGCCATATCGGACAGTCGTTTTATGCAGCGGTGATGTGGGTTTTTCTTCCGCCAAAACCTACGATCTTGAAGTCTGGTTACCGGGGCAGCAGACCTACCGGGAAATATCCTCCTGTAGCTGTTTTACTGATTTTCAGGCACGGCGGATGCAGGCGCGCTGGCGTAATCCACAAACCGGTAAACCGGAACTATTGCATACAGTAAACGGTTCGGGGCTGGCAGTTGGCCGCACTTTGGTGGCAGTTCTGGAAAACTACCAGCAGGAAGACGGTAGTGTACGCATTCCTACGGTACTGCAACCCTATATGGCCGGGGTTGAAAAAATACCGGCATAACGCTATGGGTTAATAGCGAGCCTTACCTCCAGTATCTTTATATCTGTTTCAGTAATAACATAATATGTTATGTAAAATCATGCTATGCGAAATCATGCTATGCACAATCTGACCCCAACGCTTTATTCTGTTGATTCAGTTATTCAACTTGAACGTCTGGCGATAGATCAGTACGCTATTCCCGGTTATAGCTTAATGCGTCGTGCCGGGCAGGCGGTTGTTGACATCATTCGGCAAAAATTCCCAGTGGATAAAAAAATTCTTGTTCTGTGTGGTGCCGGTAATAATGCTGGTGATGGTTATGTGGTAGCGCGGCTGGCAAAACAGGCCGGTTATGCGGTTAACCTGATTAGCCTGATTGATGCAGAAAAATTAACAGGGGATGCTCGGCAGGCCTGTCAGCACTGGCTGGAATGTGGCGAGATACAGTCGTATCAACCGGATCTTCTGGAGCAGGCAGATCTTATTGTCGATGCGCTACTCGGTACCGGACTGGGCAGAGAAGTCAGTGGTGAATGGGCGCGGTTGATTCAAACAGTAAATCGTTCTGCGCTACCAGTAATAGCGGTTGATGTGCCTTCCGGTCTTAATGCTGATACAGGAACGATTGCCGGGGTGGCGATTATTGCCGACTATACGGTAAGTTTTATCGGTCTGAAAACAGGGCTGTTTACTGGCTCGGGACGGGCCTGCTGTGGTGAGATTTTTTTTCATGGCCTGGATATTCCGGCTGAAATCTATGACCGGGTAACGGCTGATGCGAGATTATTAAATAATCGTCCCCCATTGCTATCGGCACGTCCTCAGGATATGCATAAAGGCCAGTGCGGTCATGTGTTGATTGTCGGGGGGAATACCAATATGGCGGGCGCGGTGATACTGGCGGCGAAAGCCGCGTTGCGTTCGGGAGCAGGGCTGGTATCGGTATTCACCCGCGCTCCACACCAGATGGCTGTTACCATTGCCTGCCCGGAAGCGATGGTGATTGGTGATAATACCACCGACCATAAAATTCCTCATCATCTGCTATCACGTGTTTCCCATATTGCTGTGGGGCCGGGGCTTGGCAGGGATGCCTGGGCTGAGCAGTGTCTGGCGCAGTGTTTACAGTCACAGAAACCCGTTGTGATTGATGCTGATGCATTAAACCTGATTGCGATAGAGAAAACTCGTCCTGTTGCAGAATGTGTATTAACCCCTCATCCTGGTGAAGCAGCACAATTATTACAGATGGATACGCTGACTGTTAATCACGATCGTCTGGCTGCGGTAAAAAGTATTTTTCAGCAATATTTATCGTCCTCTGCGACCGAAATGGCAGTCATTTTAAAGGGATCTGGTAGTTTAATTTACGCTGGCAGACGGTTATCAGTCTGTCCCTATGGTAATCCTGCAATGGCAACAGCAGGTATGGGTGATGTGCTTACCGGTGTCGTCGCCGCGCTCATGGCTCAGGGGCTGTCACCCATGAAGGCGGCTGAAACAGCCGTGCTTGCCCATGCACTGGCGGGTGACCTTGCCGCGCGCGGTCGCTCGCGAGGGGTGCTGGCCAGCGATGTTATTGCTTTACTCCCGGCGGTGCTTTAATACCCCGTCTGCTTACTGCGGAGTAGTTTATTTAACCCTGTAATGTTATTTCTGTTATGTTATCGATGAAAAAACAGCCGGAAAATTATACTATTGAAATTCTGCTACAAACCGAGCAGGCGCAGATTGCGCTGGCTAAAAAAGTGGCTAAGGCGGTAACCGGCTCATTTATTTTTTTCCTTGATGGTGATTTAGGTACAGGGAAAACAACGTTTGCGCGTGGTTTTATCCATGCTAGTGGTTTTGAAGGAATAGTAAAAAGTCCGACTTATACTCTGGTTGAACCCTATCCAGTTTCCAGTGACCGAAGCTGCTACCATTTTGATCTGTATCGGCTGGGCGATCCAGAGGAGCTGGCCTTTATCGGTGCCCGCGATTATTTTAATGAAACGGACGTCTGCCTGATTGAGTGGCCACAAAAAGCAGAGGGATTTTTACCCCCAGCGGACTGGTTATGCGAATTTAAATACAGACAGTCGGGTAGAAATGTAAAAATTTCTGCGTTAAGTGATAAAGGTAAGGACTTGATGTTATTGGTGTTTTCTAATTAGTTACTATAGATATATGCTGTATCTATATAAAATTATTAAGAAAATGCTTGCAAAATTTTTTTATTTTGCCAAACTATAGATCAGCAGCATTGTTTATAACCTATAACGTAACCAGAGGTGTGATGATCGCATTCCCACTATTATGGAAAATAATCGTCGAAAATTTCTGAAAAGTCTGGCCGGTTTAGGTGGACTTGCTTCAGCAGGCCTGCCATCCATAGCCTTTGCCTCAAAAAGACTTACCCAGGTAGAAAATATCCGTCTTGCCAGGAACAAGGGTTATGTCCGTCTGGTGTTCGACCTGAATGGCGTTGTTGAACATTCTATTTTTACCCTGCATAACCCGGAACGGGTAGTTCTCGATCTAAAAAATACTAATATGCCACATGGCATGGTTGACCGCATGGCAGCGAGCACATTAATTCGAGATGTGCGTAGCGGGGTGCGTAATAAAAATGATTTACGCATTGTGTTTGATTTAAGTGAACGGGTTACCCCGCGCAGCTTTTTGCTGGGACCTTCCGCTAAATTGGGCAATCGTCTTGTGCTTGATCTACATGAAGGTGTTCAACATGCCGTCCCTGTAATAAAACGCGGCATGCGTGATGTAATTGTTGCCATTGATGCCGGTCATGGTGGTCGGGATCCTGGTGCAACCGGCCGCAATGGTACCCACGAAAAACTTGTTACATTGCAAATTGCCAGAAGACTGGAAAGAACCGTTAATGCACAACATGGCATGAAGGCGGTGTTGATACGTAAGAGAGACCGGTATTTACATCTGCGCGAGAGAATACGCAAAGCCAGAGAATACCAGGCAGATATGATGATTTCAATACATGCCGATTCATTCCCGGATCCACATGTGCGTGGTTCTTCAATTTATGCCTTATCACTTAACGGGGCCTCATCTGAGACCGCCAGAATGCTGGCTAAAAATGAAAATGCATCAGATTTACTATTTGGTGATGTTGATCTTGCCGTTGAAGATAAAATGGTGAAGGAAGTATTATTTGATTTATCGCTAACGGGTACGATTGAATCCAGCATGGATATGGGTGGCGAAATTATACGGCAGATAAAAGCAGTTAATCGGGTGCATAAATCAAAAGTGCAGCAAGCCGGATTCGCCGTATTGAAAGCACCAAACATACCCTCTGTTTTACTTGAGACAGCATTTATTTCCAATCCGAGGGAAGAAAAGAAACTGCGTAGTGCAGCGTATCAGGAAAAAGTGGCGAAAGCGATTACCCGAGGTGTGAGTCGCTACTTTGCCAGAAAGGCACCACCAGGAACATTGTTGTCAGAAATATCAGATAAACGTAGAGATGAAGACCGACATGCTATTTCATGATTTTGTCACATGTCTGTCGGGTAAGTGTGGTATTGTACGAAACAGTTTATATATGCAGGCTGCTATATAATGAAGATAACGAAACTCCAGTGAGTAGAAACGATAGATAACAAAAATAATAACAACTCATGGATAACTGCAAATGACTCTTAACCGGGTCATTTTTTTTATTGAAAAAGTATTCTTCCTTTTTTGATGTTACGGCGAAGTGTATGTGGCCCCGTGTTATGAATTTAATGTGTCAGATTCCCCGGTAGCAAAGAGAAATAATATTTTGAACAATAAGCTTGTTGCACACAGAGGCTTACCCTGCGATTTTCCCGAAAATAGTTTAGCAGGGTTTCGTGCTGTTCTTACCGGTGGTGTAGAATTTATTGAAACGGATATCAATATGACGGCTGATGGTATCGCGGTATTAAGCCACGATGAGACGCTAAAAAGACTGACTAATCACGATTTTTCAATTACAAGATCAACGTTTGGACTATTTAAGAATATTCCTGCTGGATTTCCCAGTCGGTTTGGCAATCAGTTTTCACACCTGCGTATTGCCACGCTGACTCAGTTTGCTCATCTCGTATCAGATTGGCCGCATGTTTATTGTTTTATTGAGCTAAAGCCGGCAAGTCTTGCCTGTTTTGGACATGGCTTTATTGATGCCGTTATTGAAGCCATTAATAGTATAAAAATGCAGTCGATTATTATTTCATTTGATTTTGAAGCGCTGTTATATACCAGACAGAAATATCACTATCCAGTTGGCTGGGTACTGCCCGCATGGTCGGAAGAAAACAGGCTAAAAGCGAGTCAGTTAGCACCTGATTATCTTTTCATTAAGACTGATAAGTGTCCAGATGCTAAAGAGATGTTCTGGCAGGGCGACTGGCGATGGGTTGTTTATACGGTTAATAATTCTGAACAGTATAAAAAATTTCTTTCTTATGGGGTCGATCTTATTGAAACGGATTGTTTTAATACATTTCTGGTTACCTTAAACAATGTAGAATAAAGGGCACCTCTATTAATTGATTGCGCCCTAAATATGGTAGTGTTATGACGTGTTGTTTCTATCGATCATAACAATCTTTTAAAACGGACAGACTAACAGGATGGATAAAAAGTATCCTTTTTATCCGTTTCAGTAATAAGCCCCCCCCCAACAAATAATATTAAGACAAATCTGAGCTGAAAATGAAAAAACGGTTAATGTTGTTATTTATTACACTAATTCCTTCTCTTGTGTATGCCAGCACAGGCACTGCTCATGAAGCGGTCGATTATACGACCACCTGGATGGGCATTATTTCTGTCATTATTTTTGCTTTCGCTTATGCTCTGGTTATTGGTGAAGAATTTCTTCATTTGCGTAAATCGAAACCAGTAATGGTTGCTGCCGGGGTTATATGGGTGCTGGTTGCAATTACCTTTAACAGTAATGGTGATACCCATAGTGCCAATGAATTAATCCAGCATAATGTACTGGAATATGCTGAATTACTATTGTTTCTGCTGTCGGCAATGACTTATGTGAATACCATGGAAGAGCGTCAGGTGTTTGGTGCCCTGCGTTCGTATCTGGTTTCAAAAGGGTTGTCGCTGAAAAGTATTTTCTGGTTAACCGGGCTGCTGGCATTTTTTATTTCACCGGTTGCAGATAACCTGACAACGGCACTGGTGATGGCAGCGATTGTTATGGCCGTTGCCAAAAACCAGCCCAAATTTATTGTTCTGGGCTGTATTAATATTGTTATTGCCGCGAATGCAGGTGGGGCGTTCAGTCCTTTTGGCGATATTACGACCCTGATGGTCTGGCAAAAAGGGGTTGTCGCTTTTGATCAGTTTTTCAGGTTGTTTTTGCCTGCTATTGTTAACTGGGCAGTTCCTGCCCTGATTATGTCATTCTTCCTGCCTGCCGGTTCGCCGGACAAGCTGGAAGAGTCGATACAGGTAAAGCCCGGTGGTTTTGTTGTGATCGCTCTGTTCCTGATAACCATTACTATGGCCGTACTGTTCCATAGTCTGCTTCATCTTCCTTCCATGCTGGGGATGATGACTGGTCTGGGGATATTAAAATTATATGGTTACTGGTTAAAACGAACATCCTGTCGGAACGTTAATGTCTGTCGGGAAGGCAGGGATACATTTGAAGATGACACCGTGCTTGTGGAGGAACCTGCATTCGACATTTTCCATCAGTTACAACGTGCAGAATGGGATACCCTGATGTTTTTTTACGGGGTAATATTATGTGTCGGAGGGTTGAGTGCATTTGGTTATCTAACCCTTACTTCACATCTGTTGTATACCCAGCTTGGTCCGAGCTGGGCAAATATTCTTGTGGGTATTGTGTCGGCGATTATTGATAATATACCCGTTATGTTTGCCGTACTTACCATGAACCCGCATATGGATGTTAATCAGTGGTTACTGGTGACACTGACAGCAGGTGTGGGGGGTTCATTACTGTCAATCGGCTCGGCAGCCGGGGTGGCATTGATGGGGCAGGCAAATGGAGTGTATACCTTTTTTAGTCACCTGAAATGGACCTGGGTCGTTGTGCTGGGCTATATTGCGTCCATCGCCACCCATTTTCTGTTGCAGAATATGACGTTGTAAAAAAGTTATACCAGCAGGTTATTCAGTATGAACATTGCTTTCATATTGCTGCTTTTCCAGTCTGCCGGCCAGGCGTGTGTAGAATACGGTACCGGTAAAAAATACCAGACTGGTAAAGATGGTATAGAGGCCGAAGTAGAACTGTACACTTGAGCCAGCAAACCAGACACCGACAATGAAATAATAAATAGCCAGGTACATCGACCAGGCATGGGTATAGACTTTTCCTTTTAACAGGCCAAACAGAGGGAACATCAACGGACCAATCTGAAAAAGTAATACAACAGAAATTAAATTTTTTGCTGGTGGCTGGATCCATAAGTTCCAGAGATAAAACCCCGCCATTAAACTGAAATAGCCAATAAGTGTTACCCATCTGAATAGTGAGATAAGGTTGATGCCTGTTTGTTTTGTCATAGCGTGAACTTTTGTTGTGTTGCAAAAATAGAATTGTATTCCAGTAATAAATTAGTTTTTTCCGAATAATCTCTGGGCTGTGGCTGCTACCCGTTTTCCTAACGCAAGGCACAGCTTGCGTTCTTCCTTGCTTAATGACTGCTTCTTAATATTGTTCGTCACCCGGGTTGCGCCGTAGGGTGTGCCACCCGTCCGTGTTTCGAGTAATTCAGTTTCGGTATATGGCAGACCGACAATAAGCATACCATGATGTAGTAATGGAAGTGTCATACTGAGTAACGTACTTTCCTGTCCGCCATGCAGGCTGCTACTGGCAGAAAATACCGCTGCCGGTTTACCCACCAGTTTTCCAGATAGCCATAATGGTGAGGTGGTATCAATAAAATATTTCATTGCCGCTGGCATATTACCAAAATGCGTGGGGCAGCCAAGAACCAGACCACTGCATTGTTCCAAATCATCCATACTGGCATATAAAGCACCTTGCTCCGGAATGGGAGGAAGGCAGGGCTGGGTGTCGGGTGAAACCGGTGGCACAGTGCGTAAACGTGCCTGCATGCCAGTTACTGATTCGACCCCGCGGGCAATAATATCAGCCATTTCTGCTGTTGTACCCCCCGGGCTGTAGTAAAGAACCAGTATTTCCAGTGCCATTTATTTTCTCTCAATAGCGTTTTATTCATCGAGTGCCGGAGTAGCCGATGTATTCTACCACTTCTGTCATGATCTTTTTATAACGGCTATTGATTGTGTTGCATGGTAGATCTATTATAATGGTCACCGGGATGCCTTTATATCCTTAAACCAGGTCGGTCGTCAAAGTGCGATAAATCATAACAATAAGCGTAATAAATCGTCATTTATTGAATTTATGCGGGTGTATTTTGTCCGATTTTCACAAAAGAGAACATAACTTGACAGTCTATGGTTACATTGTTAGTTTTTAGCACTATAATGCACATAACAAATTTAATGATAACGGCTACCTGTAATTACTTAACTAACACCAAACCCAATTTGGAGATTTTATGACCATGCATACCACTGCCCGTCTGTTTAGTATTGCTATCCTGAGTGTAGGACTGATAACCGGCTGTGCAACAACCAGCGAAGAAACCGCAGCACCGAGTCCTGCGGCGCAGGCAATTACTGCTGCTAAAGCGGAAACCGCTACAGCCAAAGGTTTACACTATGAATGGCGCGATACCGGTAAGATGATTAAGAAAGCGGAAAAAGCGCTTGCTGCCGGAGACGAGGCGAAAGCACTGAAACTGGCAAATAAGGCACTGGCGCAGTCTCGTAATGCCGTTCAGCAGGCTAAACATGAAAACAAGAAATACCTCGATACAATGAGTGTCAGCTACAATGCCAGTGAAACGGCAAGTTCAGCCAGCAACAGTGGTGCGAGAGCGGGTCGTGTTGACAGCTATTCG
Organism: uncultured Thiotrichaceae bacterium; assembly: GCA_964466455.1. Taxonomy (GTDB): domain Bacteria; phylum Pseudomonadota; class Gammaproteobacteria; order SZUA-229; family SZUA-229; genus S010-25. Next base: position 13,266 of record CAYXNL010000031.1, on the reverse strand, counting down.
GTTAAACGCGGCGATAACTTGTGGAATATTTCTGCAAAAGATGAAGTGTATGCCAATCCGTACGAGTGGCCACTGATCTACAAAACAAATCATGACAAGATTAAAGATGCTGATTTGATCTATCCCGGACAGGTTTTTGATATTGATCAGAACGCCTCCGCATCTGAAATTAATGCCGCCATCAACCACGCAAAAACACGTGGTGCCTGGACACTGGGTGATATCGAACAGTCTGATCTGGATTATCTGGCAAAATAGAATAGAACATTGGCGAAATAAAACGCCATTGTCTAATCTTAAAAAAGGTCCGCTTGCGGACCTTTTTTTATTTATGGTGGAAAAATTACAGCGACAGTAATCTAAAAATCAGCACAATAACCCCGCAGCAAGCTGCAGGGGAACAAAACACCCGAAGATTAACGACAAATTAAAGATGAAACAGTGTTACCACGTATTTATCAGCGGTCGGGTACAGGGTGTGTTTTTTCGTGAAAGTACCCGTCAACAGGCGCTCGTACAGAGGGTATCCGGCTGGGTTAGAAATCGTCACGATGGCCGGGTAGAGATCTTTCTTTCTGGAGAAAGTCGACCGCTGGAATCTATGTTGAAATGGCTGAAAACCGGCCCACAATACGCAAAAGTGACCGATGTAGACTATAAAGAAGTAGAGTGTAATAAATTCATTATGGATACCGATAATCATTCGATAGCCCCCTTATTTGAAGTGCGCGTAACCGTATAGAAGTGCAGAGATAATTCATGAATGCCGTATTTGATAAAGCGTTAAACCAGCACCCCCCCCAGTGCAAGCTGGGGGTTGAGGATATTCTTGCCTGGCTGGAAGAAGATCAAATGGTTGATATGGAAAATGCACAAATGCTACGCAAGCTTGCTGTAGGGGAAAGTTACCAGAAAAAACACCCGCTGGAAGTTATTGCTGAGCGTAACTGGGTCAATTTACAGACCGAGAAAGTGTTAACACTGGAATCGCTGTTACAATGGTTTGCTGGGCGAGTTGAATTACCCTTTGTGCGTATTGATCCATTAAAAGTGGAAGTGACGGAAGTGACAGAAGTGATGTCCTACGCTTATGCTGCACGCTTTAATGTACTGCCAATAGAAGTTAATGCAGATAGTATTACGGTTGCAACGGCACAGCCCTTTGATTCTGACTGGGAGGTTGAGCTAGGGCGTATTCATAACAAGGCATTCAGACTGGTTATTGCCAATCCGGCTGATATCCGCCATTTTCTCCTGGAATTTTATTCGGTTGCAAAATCTGTACGTGGTGCACGTAGTAGCGTGGATGAAACCGGCAGCAGTATTCAGAATTTTGAGCAACTTATGGAACTGGGCAATCGAGGTAAACTTGATGCCAATGACCAGCATATTATCAATATTGTTGACTGGTTATTACAGTATGCGTTTGACCAGCGTGCCAGTGATATTCATCTTGAGCCACGTCGGGACATGAGCCCTGTGCGTTTCCGTATTGATGGGGTATTGCAGGAAGTTTATCAAATACCTTCATCGGTAATGAAAGCAGTAACCAGCAGAATCAAGATTATCGGTCGTATGGATGTAGCCGAGAAACGACGACCACAGGACGGGCGGTTAAAAACTCGGGCACAGGATGGCAAGGAAGTTGAACTGCGGCTTTCGACTATGCCGACTGCTTTTGGCGAAAAGCTGGTCATGCGTATTTTTGACCCGGATGTGCTGGTGAAAAATTTCAGGCAACTGGGGTTTAGTAAAAAAGACAATAAAATCTGGCATTCGATGATTGCCCAGCCACATGGTATTATTCTGGTTACCGGACCAACAGGCTCGGGAAAAACCACTACCCTGTATTCCACGCTGAAGCTTCTGGCTAAACCGGAAGTAAATGTGTGTACAGTTGAAGATCCAATTGAACTGGTTGAACCCGCTTTTAATCAGATGCAGGTGCAGAAAAATATTGATCTAGATTTTTCCAGCGGTGTGCGCACATTATTACGTCAGGATCCGGATATTATTATGATCGGTGAAATTCGCGATCGGGAAACGGCTGAAATAGCGATTCAGGCGGCATTAACCGGGCATCTGGTTCTCTCCACCCTGCATACCAACGATGCCCCCTCGGCAATTACCCGGTTACTGGATATCGGTGCGCCACCTTTTTTAATTCAATCCTCAGTAATCGGTATTATGGCACAGCGACTAGTGCGAACATTGTGCCCGCACTGTAAGGCGCCAACACAAATTAGTGATGAGGCCTGGTATGAGCTGGTAAAACCGTGGAAAGCGAAAAAACCACAAAAAGTATTTCGTCCGGTTGGTTGTCTGGAATGTCGGGATACCGGCTATCAGGGCAGGCTGGGAATCTATGAAATGTTCCACTTCTCAAATGAAACCAGAAAGATGATTACCGATAACTGTGATCTAAGTGCATTACGTAAACAGGCCATTAATGATGGCTTGCAGCCGCTACGTCTGAGTGGAGCGAATAAAGTAGCGCGTGGTGAAACAACTGTTGAGGAAGTGCTGCGTGTTGCACCAGCCTCTATAGAGCTATAACGAGAGCTCCCATATATTACCCAAACAAATCATGTACCCTGTGAGGGATAATGTCTGCCTGTCCAGATGAACTATCCAGGGTTATATTAATCTATCCAGAGTTACTAACAGGATAGATAATAAGTATCCTTTTTATCTGTTTCAGTAATATATTAATCTTTTATAATATTTTCATTTGCAGGCTTCGCCTATTCTACCGGTACGGGTATAATACGTACTTTCAGATTTTATATGTGACTGAGAGCCCAAAGGCTCGGGTCAGGCTAATTTTTATCGAGGTATATTATTATGAGCTACTATTTTTCGAAGATTGTTAATACTGATTTTGACGATACAATCAAAGCGGTAACGGCTGCGCTGGCAGCAGAAGGATTTGGTATTTTAACCACTATCGATGTTAGTACTACCCTGAAAAAGAAACTGGATGCAGACCTGAAACCTTATACTATCCTTGGTGCCTGTCATCCTCAGTCTGCCTATAAAGCTATACAGGTCGAAGATAAAATTGGTACTATGCTGCCCTGTAACGTACTGGTTCGTGAAACCGATGATGGCAAAGTAGAAGTGGCTGCTGTCGACCCGGTTGCCTCTATGTCGGCAGTTGAAAACGAATCACTGGGTGCAATCGCCACCGAGATTCAGGCAAAGTTGAAGCAGGTGGTGGCAGGTCTCTAGACGTATTATGTCACAGCCAAAAATTGTAATGTATAGTGGTCGTTTCTGTGGATATTGCACGGCGGCCGAACGTTTACTACAAAGTAAAAATGCTGAGTATGAACTAATTAAAGTGGATGAAGATCCCGCCATGTTTGAACATATGATGGAAATTACCGGGCGACGTACTATACCCCAGATTTTTATTGGTGAACATCATATCGGTGGATTTGATGATCTCTCGGCGCTGAATCAAACCGGTAAACTGGATACCTTACTCAAGCCGGTCTGATTCGTTTGTTTCTGATTTATTTTTAATAACGACTGAGTTTTTATGCAATATTTACCCACTTTTACGCAGATTACACAACGCCCCTGCCTGGTTATAGGGGGTGGTGGTATTGCCGCCAGAAAAGTTGCTTTGTTGAGAAAAGCCCATGCACAGGTGACGGTGGTATCACCGGATTTATGTGAAGAGCTCGCCGCATTACATACAAAGAAGCAGATAAAATATATTCAACGTGAATTTGAAGACAGTGATCTTGATGAATGTGTGCTGGTTATTGCTGCAACCAACCAGCGTGAGATTAATGAGCGGGTTTCAACACTGGCGCATCAGTTACGTCTGCCGGTAAATGTGGTTGATAACCCTCAGTTATGTAGTTTTATCATGCCGTCTATTATTGACCGTTCACCGGTAATTATTGCAGTATCAACTGGTGGTTCATCACCGGTACTGGCGAGAATGATTCGCACAAAGCTGGAAGGTAGTATTCCAGGTGCCTATGGTACCCTGGCGAAGCTGGTCGAAGGCTTTCGCGATAAAGTGAAAGCGGCCTTCCCGAAAGTTGAATCACGCCGAATTTTCTGGGAAGAAATACTGGGAGGTCCGGTCGCAGAGCAGGTTTTTTCCGGTCATACAGCGGAAGCGAAAAAAATGCTGGACCATGCGATTGCAGAACAGGCGGAAACACCCGATATGCCCGGTGAGGTTTTTCTGGTGGGTGCCGGTCCCGGCGACCCGGATTTACTAACATTCAGAGCCCTGCGTTTAATGCAGCAGGCAGATGTTGTGGTTTACGATCGTCTGGTATCGCCTGCCATTATGGAAATGGTGCGTCGTGATGCACAAATTGTTTATGTTGGTAAGGAACGTAACAACCATACCATGCAACAGGAAAATATTAACCAGCTATTGGTGCGTCTGGCGAAGGAAGGCAAACGGGTGTTGCGTCTAAAAGGAGGAGATCCTTTTATTTTCGGGCGTGGTGGGGAAGAAATTGAGGAACTGGCACAGGAAGGAATACCCTTTCAGGTTGTGCCGGGTATTACCGCAGCCAACGGCTGTTCATCCTATGCGGGTATTCCTTTAACGCATCGTGATTATGCGCAGTCCTGCGTGTTTGTTACCGGTCATCTTAAAGATAGTTCAGTTGATCTTAACTGGGCCGCATTGGCCCATCCGCACCAGACTGTTGTATTCTATATGGGGCTGCACGGTGCGCCAACCTTGTGTAAGGAGATGGTTGCGCACGGTCTGCCCGCCAGCACACCGGTGGCACTTGTTGAACAGGGAACCACGCCACAGCAACGGGTTTATACCGCAACACTGGAAACATTACTGGATGTAATCGCAAGCAAACACATCAAACCTCCTACGTTGATTATTGTTGGTGAAGTCGTGAAATTACACGACAAACTGGCCTGGCTGGAAGAAAATTATATTGAAAATGCAGACAGTGTTTTTGCGTATAAACAGTCCTGATACAGCGGTGTCAGGTAGTGTCTGTCTTCGTATATTCAACTATTCTTATGTTCTTGTATTAGTGTTTGCTGCTAACAGGAAGAAAAAATTAATATGTGATTTACCGTGACGAAATGCTCTAATTTCGTCATAATACGCGCTGGCGTATAATAATTTATTCAGTATTCTCTCGGACAGGCTCCTGGCGAAGATATCTGACTGTTATTTTTTACTTATTTAAGGGACCTGAAGAAAAGTGTTTACTCATCCATCTGTGTTTTTTCGTTATACGGTATTGTCATTGTTGTTATCTGCTGGTGTTCTAACAGGTGTGGCAGCAGAGGCTGGAACCGTTCGTTATGTTAGTGACCAGCTTACTATTCCGATGCGTTCGGGACCAACCAGCCAGAATCGTATTATTAAGTTTCTTCCCAGCGGAACCATGTTGACGGTACTGGGTACATCCGATGATGGAAATTATCTAAACATTGAAAACCAGGCCGGAAAACAGGGCTGGGTCGAAGTTAAAAGTCTGATGGATCAACCGGCTGCACGCCAGCGTATTGTTGTGGTAAATAAAAGACTGGCACAGGCTTATCAGGCTATTAACCAGCTAAAGAAAAATATTGTTGGCCTGAAGCAACATCAGCAACAGGTGGATACACAATACAAAACGCTAAAAAGTAAAAAGCAAAGTTTACAGGGAAAGTATGATGATTTACGCGTTACTGCATCCAGTTCCATTATCTTATCAAGAAGCAATAAACAACTACAGACCGAGCTGGATCAGGCGCAGGCCAGTGAAAGTGCAATGGAAAAAGAAAATCAGAGACTGAGGGATAACGTTATGCAGAACTGGTTTTTAATTGGTGCAGGGGTTTCTCTCGGTAGTCTGATACTGGGGCTGTTGCTAACACGTATAAACTGGAAGAGTAAGCGTAATAGTTGGGGCGATAGTTTTTAAAATCTGATCAGAGTAAGCGTATTTTTTTATAAGACACAGCGTCGAAAACTAGCAAATACATCCAACCACCCCTTTGTCGATGGCAACAAACGTATTGCCTTTGCGCCGCCAGATGTATTCCTGCGTATTAATGGCTATCGTATCAATCAGCCACCTAAGTTGTGGGGGCTGAAAGATAGACACCTTTTAATGATGGTAGAATTAGCTAATGGGTAATAATTTTTTAGCTTAGCTATCCAGTTACTGTCATTTTGGGGAGGAGTAAGGTGAATTTCCAGGGTCTACAGGCAAAATATCGACGTTTGTTTCAGGAGAGTACGGCCTGGAGGCTGCTTCGTGCAGACAATGCGCCGGTGATATTGGCCTTCATCTCAGACTTATTCTCTGACGAGAGTGAAGTGCCCTTTGGTCGTGCCCGTATAGCGCTGGATGCTGAGTTAGAGCGTTGCCGTGAATCGGGCATTTGGCAGACCGAAACCGGGGCAGGTGCTTATCTAAACCAGTGGATTCGTGCAGGATGGTTGCGTGAGATGGACGATCAATTAACCAAAACCGATGCCAGTGAAGTGGCGCTGAGGTTTTGTCAGGGGCTGGATCAGAGAGGATCGGGTACAACGGCATCCCATCTTAGAATTGTTCAGGAAGCAGTGCGTGATTTTGCCGTGGCAATAAGCCCGAATCCTGCCGAACGCCTTACCCTGCTTGAATACCAGCGAGACGAAATTCAGCGGGAAATTGATGCGTTGAATGCAGGTGTTGTCACTGAGCTGTCTGAGGTTCAGCAACGTGAACGGATTAGAGAAATTTATCAGTTGGCTTCTGTGTTAACGGGTGACTTTCGCCGGGTTGAGGATGAGATCCGCGAGCTGGATCAGGGTATTCGTGTGCAGATGATTGAAAGTGGTCAGACGCGAGGGGATGTTCTGTTATCCGTTATGGAGAAGGAAGCGCTGTTGGCTAGCACCGATGCAGGTAGTGCCTTTGAAGGATTTTTTCAGCTCCTGTGCGACCAGAACCGATCAACCGAATTCAAGGACCAGTTGTCGGGTATTTTAAGTCAGCCTGTTGCTGAGCAATTAACGCTCCAGCAACAGCGGTTTCTCGGTAAACTTATGCGTGAACTATCTGATGAGAGTGCTCGTGTGTTTAAAATAAGACGAAGAACGGAAGAGAGTCTCAGGGCTTATATCGAAAGCGGTGCTGCTTTCGAAAACCGGGCGGTCGATCAATTGTTAAGCCAGCTGGAACGACTGGCGGTTGAATTTAAAGACTCGGATATTGAGTTAAAAACAACCACCGCCCTGTCTTTACCCGTTGGTACCATTCGGATTAGCTCACCGGATACCATGCGTCTGAAGTCCCCCGATGATAAGCTGGACACTTCCGGTGTTGAAGCGGAGGTTAATTCCCGAAGCCCGAGTACCGAGATGCTGGATTGTCTCGATGCGGTTCAGGTTAAGGAGGTGGCTTATCGAATACGGGACACTTTGTATCGTGAGGGTCCAATGACAATTGCCTCCATCGTTTCAAGGCACCCCATGCAATCAGGGCTGGAAGAACTGGTAGCGTATTTGCGTGTGGCAAAATCGGTGGGTGCCACAACGCTGGAGGATAAAGAAGAGTTGGAAATTCTGGATAAACAGGGTATTCGCCTGAGGGCATCAATACCAAAATATTTGTTAAGTGCAGATTTGTTTCCCAATGATATAGAAGAGATGCTGATATGACTCAGGACAAAAGGGATAACGTGCATTCAATTTTGCCAGCAACGGATTTATTAGACCGGTTGCGACAATCTCAAACCGGTCCGGGGCAGGTCAATCAAAATCAGTCATCACGTCTGGATGATAATAAAGAAACGGATTTATCTGAACTATTTTTGTCGAGTAAAGATGAACTGCATGCCGAAACTGACGCTGATTTTGAAACCGGAAAACTACCGCCCGAGGCAAGGCGGGCGTTAGTCAGCTTGCTTAAGTACGGTGTTATTCTGGCTGCTCAAAAAAGTAAGCTTTTTGAGTGCATTTGTCGATACCAGTCCCCGGTTCGAAGTCATTTGGCCGATGTGTACTTAAAGCTTGTACTGGATGAAAAAACGGGTGTCGCATTCGTTGCGGGGCTGGATGAAAGTGATGATGAAGATTTAGATGCTGTGTCGTTAATTACTCGCAGGACGCTTTCAATTTATGACACATTATTATTGTTAGTGTTACGAAAGCATTATCAGGAAAGAGAGCGCGCTGGGGAACAGCGTATTATTATTGATATCGAGCGGATAGAGGCAAATCTCTCGCCGTTTCTCCCACTCACCAATAGTACGAAGTCCGACCGTCGGAAGTTAATTGCCGCCCTTAAAAAAATGTTGGAAAAACGCATTTTGAGTATGGTTCGAGGTAGTGGTGATCGTCTTGAAATTACGCCGATTATTCGTTACGTGGTGAATGCCCAATTTCTGGAACAGATGCTGGAAGAGTATCAGGGTCTTGCTGGTGAAGCCGGATTGAATATGAATTTACCAGCTGATAATCAGCAAGAGGGTGAAACAGGCGAACAGAGAGGCGGCAATGAATAATTTGCGTGCGGCAACTATTGATGACTCAGGAATTGGCAATTCATTATTTAGCGTGGGGCAGATTCGTCTGGCAGAGCTATCCGTTTTTAACTGGGGGTCATTTAATGGTTTGCACACGGCGACCATTGATCCCCATGGTACCCTGTTGACGGGTGATAATGGTGCAGGTAAGTCGACATTGATTGATGGATTGATGGCTTTGCTATTACCCGCAGGCCGTGCAACGTTTAATGTGGCTGCCGCTCAGGGGGATCGTTCTGACAGATCACTGCTTTCCTATATGAGGGGTAGTTTTGGATCGGCCCATGATGGTAGCGGTACACGCGTTAAAAGTAAGCGCGAAGGCGCAGTCGTTACCGGCTTGCGAGTACTCTATCGAGGTGACGATGATTCCTGCATAACCCTGGCGGCCATTTTCTGGACGACACAATCGAGCAATGCCTTATCCGATGTCAAACGTGTTTATGTTGTCGCAAAGCGAAACCTTTTCCTTAAAGAAATACTCGATGCTTTTGGCGAAGGTAATGCCCGATCCCTGAAACAGTGGTTAAGAAGTGAGCCTGCAATAACCTGCTGTGATGATCGGTTTTCTGATTACCAGGAGCTGTATCGAAAGCTCCTGTATATGGACAACAAGAATGCACCGGCACTACTTTCCAGAGCATTGGGCCTGAAAAAAATTGATGATCTTACCGGCCTGATCAGGGAACTGGTTTTAGAACCCAGTAGCGTAAAGGACGATGCAAAAAAAGTAGTCGATGAGTTTTCTGATCTTGTTGCAACGCATAATCAGCTGATCGATGCGCGAGAGCAAAAAGAGCATCTGATCAAATTACCGGAATTAGAAAAGTTGCTGAAACATGCCGAACATGAGCTGGCCTGTCTCATTAGTGAGCGAGATGGATTGACCGCTTATTTTGGTGAACTTTGCTATCGGTTGTGGAGTAAAAAAGTCGCTGATTTGCAGTTAGCGCTGAAAGACTTATCACTATTAATCAAGCAGGTTTCTGAACAGGAGTCAGAGGCTGATTTATTGGTAGAACAGTGCCATGAAGATTATATTAAAGCAGGTGGCGATCGTATTGAAACGCTGAAAAATAATTTAAGAAATGCTGAATCTCAACTGAATAATATCATTATTCGTTCATCCGCTTATCAACAGGATGCTCGCGCACTTGGCCTGGATAAAGAATTATCCGAAGCACAATTTATAGCAAACCAGTCACAGGTGGAATCACGTTTGCAAAGCATTGAAGAGGATAAACGTAAGGCACAAAATGAGTTCGCACAAATTGGTGGTGAGCTGGGTAATCTTCAGACAAAGCAGAGAATAATAGAAACCGAAATTAATGAAATAGCCGCGCGTCCAGATTCAAATATTGATGTGCCATATCAGAAGTTGCGCGATGAACTGGTTGAATCGCTGGGCATCGATCGAGAGCTGTGTGTATTTATTGGCGAGCTGATTGATGTGAATGAAGATCAGCGCCATTGGCAGGGTGCGATTGAGCGGGCTTTGGGTGGCCTACGTACGACACTAGCCGTACCTGCTGAGCGTTTTTCTATGGTAACTCATTGGCTCAATACCCGGCATACAGGATTGCATGTTCGTGTTCAGGTGGTTCGAGAATATACAGGTCATACTGATTTGCGAGCTGAGTTTAAGGGCAATGGTTTTTTAAAGAAGCTTGTCTGGCGTAAACACCCTTATCGGGAATGGCTTAAAAAGCATTTATCCCGTTTTGATTTGCAGTGTGTATCGTCAACAGAAGAACTGGATGTGACCCCCTTTTCCATGACTCGGCAGGGCTTGATACACATGGATAAAGGCCGGTTTGAGAAAAAAGACCAGCATAAAATTGATGATCGACGTCGCTGGCAACTGGGTTTCTCTAATAAATCCAGGCTGGCGATTCTACAGAATGATAAAAAAGCGTTGATACAGCAAGTCGCCCAAACCTTACGATTAGTGGAAAAAGCCAGGGATGATCTGGATGCGATAAGCAAGCGGAAATCGCTTTGGGAGAAATTGCGAGAATATCAATGGGACGAAATCAATGCGCCTTACTGGGAATCAAAAGTATCACGAATGCAGAAAGATCTTCAGGCGCTGAAGCAGGCAGGCAGCGATCTTGATAAAGCCAGGCAACGTTGGGAACAGACCAGGCAGGAACTTAACGATATTAGAACAACAAAAGAACAGCATAAAATCCGCGAAGGCGAGTTGAAAGGAAAATTATCTGATGCGGAAGAACAACGGAAATTAGCAGCAGAAGCTGCAGCGTATGGATTAGAAGATGGCGTGCGCGAATTACTTGATGAACGAGTCGGGTCTTTGCAGAGAAATGATCTCGAAAAGGCTTCATCAGTGGAACATAAATTTAGCCAGGAGATTGAAAAATCGCTGGAAAAATATCGAGCTGATAAGAGCCGCTGCGAAAATACGGCCACAGGAATAATGTCATCGTTTCGTCAAAAATGGGAAGTGATTGCAGCTGACTGGCGCTGCGATATTGTGAGTCTCGACGATTACCTGGAACATTTACGCCAACTTGAGGAAGAAGGGCTGCCACATTTAGTTGAGCAGTTCACCGAGCGGCTAAATAAACATGCAACACAATCTCTGGCGCGTATAAAGCAACGTCTTGATTCAGAACGCGATGACATACTCGAAAGAATCGATACCATTAACCGAGTGTTAATACGCACTGAGTTCAAGCCAGGTTCCCACCTTAAACTGGGCGCAAAAACAGAAAAGTACCCACATGTTATTGAGTTTAATCGGCATGTATTAACCGTGTTAAGTCAGGCGACCAGTGAGGACCATGAAGCGCGTTTTCAACAGTTGAAATGGGTTGTGGAAATACTGGAAAAGGCCAGTAATCCAACCACTGCTGGTACCCTGGAAAGTATGCGTCTGCTTGATCCACGTTATCAGATGTCATTTTTTGCCGAAGAGCTGGACGCCAGAACGCACGAGGTTCGTGATGTTCTGGAATCCTCAAGTGGTAAGTCGGGTGGTGAAAAAGAGTCTTTTGCCGGCACCATCGTTGCGGCAAGTCTGGCCTATGTTTTAACACCGGATGGTTACGATCGACCTGTTTACAGCACCGTGTTTCTGGACGAGGCATTTTCCAATACAGCAGAAGCCGTCAGTCGCAGAGTGCTCAGGGTTTTCAAGGAGCTCCATATCCATGTTAACTTGATCACGCCTTACAAAAATCTTAATCTGGCCAGAGAGTCTGCCCGTTCGCTACTTATTGCAGAGCGGGATCAGGAAAAACATGAAAGCCATCTTTGTGAAGTGACATGGGAAGAAATAGATCGCCGATTAAAAGAAGAGCGCGAACGAAAAACCAGAATTGAAGCGCAAGCCCACGGCATAGAATTGGGTGTAGAAATAGAAGCCGGTGTGGAAGCGGCCCAGGTGATTGATGGTGGGCTCTAAATCATCAATCCCGGATTGGGGGTTACTGCCTGCGGATGTGAGGGCGTTAGTTTTAAAACGGGAATGGAACAATGATGCAGGCTTGAAAGCGCGGCTTTTAAACCGTAAACCCTTTCCCATTCGTATCGGACTAAAGCCACCTGCGGGGCGCAGCGCCATTGCTGATATGGCCCACTTTCAAAAGTTCATCGGACAGTGGCGTTCGTATTCTTCTCAAAAAACAATTCAATGGGAATCTCGACGCTATAGAGCACTTGCAGAACAAACGGTGCCAAAGTTTTTTATTCTTGAAAATATTAAAGAGCTGATTGAGTTTGTGGGGTCAAAGGCGCTTGCCCGAAGTGAGATATGGACGAAAAACATGGCGCCAATGCTGGCGATTAGCGAGGCACTCTATCCGGTGCTGGTAAAACATCTGAAAACGTTTGAGTCGATACGATTAGCTGATGCCGAGTTGCTTGGCCGTGTAGTAAAACAGTTGTCCTCTCAAATTGGGGCAGGGCTTTACTTGCGAGCACTGCCCCTGGTGGGGGTGGATACCAAGTTTTTAGAAAATTACCAGACGTTAATTTCGGATGTGCTGGATGTTTTGTATAATGGCGAGATCACGGCTAACGGAGGGATGCTTGAGTGGCTCGGCTGCCTTGAAAATCCCAGAGGATGGCTTACGGTGCGCCCACTTTGTGAAAGTGTGAAAGCGAATATTGGCGGCTTTCCCGTCATGCAACTTCATAGCGATGTTTTGCGAGAGCATGCGCTACCCGCTAACAATATCCTTGTGGTGGAGAATATGCAGTCAGGATTAGGCTTGCCTTTGCTTGAAGATACCATTGCCGTATTTGGCGGTGGCAAGAACATTAGTTGGATGGATGCAAATTGGCTTAAATCCAGACGGGTCGCCTATTGGGGAGATATTGATACCTGGGGGCTATCTATATTAAGCGATGTCCGCGCTAAGCTCTCATCTGTCAAAGCGATTATGATGGATCCAGATACCCTTGGCCAGCATGAAGATCGTATGGCTGTTGAACCGGAGCCATTGCAACATCTGCCGAAGTTTCTGACTGACGCTGAAGCGCAGATATTTTCAGATTTAAAAGTCGGTAATTATTTGGGTTCCAGGCTGGAACAGGAGAGACTGTCCCCTGACTATATACGCATCAAGCTGGAAGCCTGGGCGATAAGCCGTTAAGGGGGCGGTAGGTGTCAACATACTTTTCGCCTAATTACCCTGTTTAAGCAGCCATTTATATTTCAGTTTTATGCTGCTGTTCATTGACGAGATTGAGCTTTACTAAAGACTCATGATCCCAGTTTCTTGTTGCACC
>CAYXNL010000030.1:0-28783 GCA_964466455.1 uncultured Thiotrichaceae bacterium | reverse complement strand
TTGAAGAATATTATGCAACAAATTTGCAGGCTTACTACAACGCCCTTACCGTTGGCGAATCTCACAACTATTATTTTGGTCGTGAACAGGCAGACATAACCGCCTGGGTTGTTTATTTCTGCGAAGGCATGGCGGATGCGTTTGCTAATGTTCGATTAAAAGCAAGTGAAGCGGCGAAAGGTGAAAAAACCGATCACAGCGCACTATTACGTGAGCTTGACCAAAGGCAGAAACAAGTCTTGAGCTTGTTTACTAAAAGCAAATATATCACCACCCGCGAGATTGCAGAGCTATTAAATATCCACCCACGAACTGCACTTAATTTGTGCAAAAAATGGGTTGAAAGTGAATATATTATTCAGCATGGCGATGCCAATAAGTCACGCAAATACGAACTTACAGATAAATGGCTGGTACTGGTTTAAGGAGTATTACAATGGAGCTTGAGAAAAATAGTCGAGGAGCGCGCATTTTATGGTGGTTTAAGATAGGCTCGTTATGTGAGGGGTTAGAGTTGAAGATAATTGAAATGTCAGGAATTTAGAAAATGAAAACTGGTCGAAATGATCCTTGCCCTTGCGGTAGTGGGAAAAAATATAAACATTGTTGCCTATCTGTAGCGTGCGCAGTAAATGATGAATTAAGTGATTTGTTGTCAGAACAAGAATTTGACTCAATAGAAGAAATGCAGGCAGCATCTGATACCTTTATGGCAAAACAAAATCAGAAAGCACAAGATGATTTTCTTGGGCTGTCTTCTGAGCAAGTTTATCGAGTGCTTAATTTTGCCTATGACACGCCTGAGCTTTTTCAGTTTGCTGAGCAACTATCCATAGAGCCAGATGCCCCCGTTTTGATGTTAATGCAGGGTATTATTTCAGCTATCGATGAAAAAGGCTTGCAAGCAACAAAAGTTAAAGGCTCTCTACCTCAAAAACTCTGTAGAGAAATATGGAGCGATTACAGTCAATTATATGCGGATGATATTTTCTCTTCCTTTCACAAGGTGAATAAAGAAGATGATTTTTTTGAATTGCATGTGGCGCGTATTGTACTTGAGTTGGCAGGCTTCCTTCGTAAAGCCAAAGGACGTTTCTATTTGACTAAAAAATATCAAAAAATTGCAAGCAAGTCAGGTTTAAAAGGACTTTACCCCATTATTTTTAAAACCTATTGTCGTGAGTTTAATTGGGGCTACTGGGATCACTACAGTGATGTTCCATTTATACAGCAATCGTTTTTGTTTACCCTGTATTTGTTGAAACAGCATGGTGAAAAAATGACGTTTACTTCTGTCTACGAAGATGATTTTTTACGCGCTTTCCCTATGGTGGTTGATGAAATGGAAGGCTCATCATATTCCACTCCAGAAGAAGATTTGCGCCGTTGTTATTACTCAAGGGCATGTAAGCGCTTTTTAGTATTCCTGGGATTGGCAGAGCTAGAAGTCATTAAAAACGATAAACACTATGACCATAAATACAAGATCAAAAAAACACCACTTTTTGATGCTGTGGTACATTTTAATCTAATCGATCCAAAAATCGGTAAGAGAATTCATTCAAGCGTTCGCAGCGATCATTTGCACTGAGCGGGTTAAATAGTGCAATAAGTTTAACAATAACTGTATATGCATACTTAAGAGTGTGCAAAAACACAGATATTTGCATATTCCGGTGAAGTTGAACCGGAGCCAGAATTTGCCAGCTTTGGCAAGCTGGTTGATGTTAGAAGATATTCGCGATTGCCCGAACATGGCGAGCAGTTTTGCCAGCTCTTTTTGGTCTTTGACCGGCTTTTTACCGCGCGTGCGGTTTTTGGGGATTTCGTCACCAAAGATCAGCCACCTTATATATGCACCGAGCGGACGATCACCCGCTGCCAGCTCCAGGGTCTTACGCTCATCCTCGGTAAAACGCATACAAAAAAGGCGAGGGGTAGCTATATTTTTGATCGGGGGAAGGTTTTTTAGACATTTTTCTGCCTCCCTGTTGGTGGAAGGTCAGAAATGCTGGTATAATCCGCAGCCTTCGAAGCGCGAACTCCCTCTACAACAGATAGTAACGCAGCTTTTGTAGCAGTTTTGGTGCGACATCATAGGCAGTGACCAGCGCTAGATAGCATTGGCAACTTGCGCCCGCTACCATTGTTATTTTCCTGGTAGCACAATGATGAATGCGGTGTCACGTACATGTAGTATGAGGTACGTCAGGAATTTTGGAAAAGGCTCCGTTTACGGGGCCTTTTTGTTAGTGGTGAAGAAATGATGGTTTTTTACCACACAGATATATAACCGTATCCTTGATACGGGATTTGATATGGCACGAGATTTATCTAATTTATGGTCACTGTTTGAACCCGTAGTGAGTGGTATGGGTTATGAGCTGATTGAAATTGAGCACTTCCCAAACCCGAAACATGGGGTTCTGCGATTGTATATAGACGCACAGGCTGGCGTTACTATTGAAGATTGTTCGTCGGTTAGTCGGCAAATTAGTGCCCTGATTGATGTTGAAGATCCGGTCAGAGGACAGTTTACCCTGGAAGTTTCATCCCCTGGTGTGGATAGGCCGCTAAAACGACTGAAGGACTTTCAACGCTTTATCGGCGAAATGGTCAAAATAAAAACATCCATGCCACTTGAAGGGCAGCGGAATTTTAAAGGCAGGTTACTTGGTGCGGACGATCTGTCTGTGGTAATAGAAACAGAGACTGAAGAATTGACTCTGCCAATGGCAGCAATTGATAAGGCAAGATTGGTTCCACAGTTTTAATTGATATCATGTGCACGCTAATTGAATGATTTTTAGTGATATATTTATAACTAAAGTTAACTATGATGAAGAATAAATATCCTGAGGCTATAACAATATGAACAAGGAAATCCTCTATGTTGTTGATGCTGTTTCTAATGAAAAGAGTGTTGATAAAGAAGTTATTTTTGGCGCAATAGAAGTAGCGCTGGCAACCGCTACACGCAAGAAACGTGGACAGGACATTGAAGTGCGGGTGGATATTGACCGTGATACTGGTGAATATGAAACCTTCCGTCGCTGGTTGGTGTTAGAGGAAGATGTACCAATGGAAAATCCACTGGGTGAAACCACACTGGATGCAGCGCGCCTGGATGATCCGGATATCCAGCCTGGTGATTACACTGAAGAACAGATTGAGTCGGTTGAATTTGGTCGTATTGCGGCACAGACTGCGAAGCAGGTTATCGTGCAAAAAGTACGGGAAGCGGAACGTGAACGTATTGTTGAAGCTTACCGGGGGCGTGAAGGTGAGCTGGTGATGGGCACGGTAAAACGTGTTGAACGGGGAAATGTTTATCTTGATCTGGGTAATGGTGTCGAAGGTTTTATTCCGCGCGAGGCGATGATTCCACGCGAGGCGGTACGTCCCGGCGATCGTCTGCGTGGATACCTGAAGGAAGTACGATCCGAAACCCGTGGTCCGCAACTGTTTATCAGCCGTACCGCCCCGGAATTTCTGGTTGAACTGTTCAAGCTTGAAGTGCCTGAGGTGGATCAGGGTCTGATTGAGATCCTCAGTGGTGCGCGTGACCCTGGTTCACGCGCTAAAATTTCTGTGCGGGCACTGGATGCCCGGATTGACCCAGTGGGAGCCTGTGTCGGCATGCGTGGCTCACGTGTGCAGTCGGTATCAAATGAAATAGGTGGCGAGCGTGTGGATATTATCCTGTGGAATGAGGACTCGGCACAGTTTGTCATTAACGCTATGTCTCCGGCTGAAGTGCTGTCGCTGGTGGTAGATGAAGACGCTCATAGCATGAACATTGCAGTGGATGAAGAAAAACTTGCGATGGCCATTGGTCGCGGTGGTCAGAATATTCGCCTTGCCAGTGAGTTAACCGGCTGGGAGTTAAATGTTATGACGGAGCAGGAAGCAGAATCGAAGACGGCGGAGGAGGGCGCTCGGTATCTACAGGTGTTTACCGAACATCTGGATGTGGACGCTCAAGTCGCTGAGATTCTGGTTGCAGAAGGTTTTACTACGATTGAAGAAGTGGCTTATGTGCCCGAGGCCGAGCTGCTGGATATTGATGAATTTGATGGAGATATTGTTGCCGAATTGCGCAGCCGCGCCAGTGATTACCTGTTAACTCAGGCTATCATGACAGAAGAAGTATTAGAAAATAACAAGCCTGAAGCAGATTTACTCGCAATGGAAGAGGTGGACGAGGAACTGGCAAATGCACTGGCAGTAAAACAGGTATGTACAATGGAAGACCTGGCGGAACTGGCCGTTGATGAACTGATGGAAATTTATAGTATGGATGAGGAACGTGCCGCAGCACTGATTATGGCAGCACGTGCCCCCTGGTTTGAGACTGAAGAACAATAGAAGTGGGATCGATTGAATGGCTGAAGTAACAGTAAAACAACTTGCAAATGTCGTCGGCACACCGGTCGAACGTTTGCTTGAGCAGATAAAAGATGCCGGGTTATCTATTGATGCCCCTGATGCACTGGTTTCTGATAAAGACAAGGGGCAACTACTAACGTATTTACGCGGTCTGCATGGTAAGGGTGGTGAAGGCGAAACCCGCTCCCGCAAAATTGTATTAAAACGAAAATCCGTTAGTGAAGTAAAGCTCAACAGCAGTAGTAGTCAGGGTAAGACGGTGGCAGTTGAGGTGCGACGCAAGCGTTCAGTTTCCCGTCCGGCACCGAAAGAGGAAGATACTGATGTTGCGGTAGAGGTGACAGAGCAACCGGTAGAGTTAACCGATCTGGAAAAATTACGCGCAGATCAGGCACGGCGTGAGGCAGAGCGTGAGGCGGATCGTGAACGTAAACGTAAACGAACCGAAGAACGTGAGAGCGTTGAACGTGAAGAACGCGAACGTCAGGAAAAACTGAAGGTGGAGACGCAGACAACCGCTGAGGTGACGGACACAACAGCAAAACCACGCAAGAAATCCAAAGCGGATGCGTTAACGAATAAAACGGCGGTGACTCCGGATGCGCTTCAGGCCGAAGAAACCCGGCGGCAGAAAACTCCGTCGAAAAAAGCCAAAGCTGATGCCTCACAGCGCCATGATAAAGGACAGACTTTATATGGACGTAAGGAGTTGCATGTTTCCGCATCAGATCGTCGAAAAAAGAGAAAAGGCAAACAGTCACGGTCCTCTTCGATTGTTGCAGATGCCAAACATGGTTTCGAACGGCCGGTGGCTCCTATTGTGCATGACGTGGTGATACCCGAAACCATTACGGTGGATGAGCTGGCAAAACGCATGTCCATGAAAGCGGCTGAGCTTATTATGCAACTGATGAAAATGGGCGTAATGGCAACAATCAACCAGATTATTGATCAGGATACCGCCGTACTGGTAGTAGAGGAACTGGGGCATAATGTAATCTCCGTTAGTGAAGATGATTATGAAAAAACCATGCTGGCGCGTGGTGTATCCGATTATGAGGAGAAGACCCGACCACCCGTTGTAACCATTATGGGGCATGTTGACCACGGCAAAACATCGCTGCTCGATTATATTCGCAAATCTAAAATCGCCTCAGGAGAAGCCGGCGGTATCACTCAGCATATTGGTGCCTATCATGTTGAAGTAGAAAAGGGAATGATTACCTTTCTTGATACGCCAGGACATGCCGCATTTACCAGTATGCGTGAGCGCGGCGCTAATGCAACCGATATTGTCATTATTGTTGTTGCCGCCGATGACGGCGTAATGCCACAGACGATTGAAGCCGTGCAACATGCGAAGGCCGCCGACGTTCCGATTGTTATCGCAGTGAATAAAATGGATAAAGAAGGCGCCGATCCTGATCGAATAAAAAACGAGCTGGGTAGCTACAACATTATCCCTGAAGAATGGGGTGGTGAGAATATTTTTGTTAATGTTTCCGCTCATACCGGTCAGGGCATTGATGAATTGCTGGATGCTATTTTACTGCAGGCTGAACTGCTTGAACTCAAGGCTGTCGATCAGGGGCTGGCAAAAGGTGTTGTACTGGAAGCTTCGCTGGATAAGGGTCGAGGCGTTACCTCAACGGTTCTGGTTCAGGAAGGCACACTGCGAAAAGGTGACATTATGCTTGCCGGCGAAGATTTTGGCCGGGTACGTGCTATGTTTGATGAGTTCGGTAACACGGTTGAATCTGCCGGCCCTTCCATGCCGGTTGCGGTAATTGGCTTATCCAGTACGCCTAATGCCGGTGATGAAATGCTGGTGCTGGAAGATGAGCGTACGGCACGTGAAGTTTCTGCCAGGCGTCAGGAAAAAGCCCGTAATGTGCGTCTTGCTGCACAACGGGCAAACAAGCTTGATTCCCTGTTTGACCAGATGGCGGCGGGTGAAGTCAAGAAGCTGAATGTTCTGCTTAAAGCTGATGTGCAGGGAACTTTGCACGCAATCAGTGACTCGTTGCAAAAACTGGCTGTAGATAATGATGAAGTAGATGTTCGTATTGTCGCAGCCGGTGTGGGTGGTATTAATGAAACCGATATCAGCCTGGCCGCTGCGTCGAGCGCTATTGTTATCGGTTTTAATGTACGTGCTGATGCTTCCGCTCGGCGGGTCGCCGCTGAACGTGGTGTTGAACTGAATTATTACAGTGTCATTTATGAATTAATTGATGAAGTTACCAAAGCACTGACCGGTATGCTTAAAGCAGAATACCGGGAACAGATTATTGGTATGGCAACCGTACAGGAAGTGTTTACATCGCCAGCATTTGGTCAGGTCGCCGGATCACTGGTTACTGAGGGCGTGGTACGTAAAGATGCACCGATCCGGGTGTTACGTGACAACGTAGTGATTTTTGAGGGTGAGCTTGAATCTTTGCGCCGCTTTAAAGATAACGTGAAAGAAGTAATCAGTGGTACAGAATGTGGCATTGCAGTGAAAAACTACGATGTAAAAGTGGGTGATCAGATTGAAGTATTTGAAAAAGTTGAGATTGAGCGCAAGCTGTAACGCTTTGGCAAACGCAGGAACAGAACTGAAGCATGCCTAGAGAGTTTTCACGTAGTCAGCGTATGGCAGAACAACTCCGCCGGGATCTCGCTGAAATTGTCCGTGCAGAAATCAAGGATCCGCGTCTGGGTTTTTTGTCATTCACCGAGGTAAAAGTCAGTCGTGACCTGAGTCATGCGCTGGTGTATTGCTCGGTGCTTGATGTGCAGGAGCAGGAAGAAAGCCTGAAAACGCTGAATCGAGCCAGTGGCTATATTCGTAAACTTATTGCCGGTCGCATCCATGCGCGTATTGTTCCGACACTTAAATTTGTTCTGGACGATAGCATGCAACGCGGGGCACAAATGGATGAGCTGATTCGTCAGGCTATTGATAGTGATAAACAACATGCGCAGCCAGAGGACACAGAACATGTGATATCGGCTAATGCACAGACCCAAACAGAAAAATAACCAGTTTGAGAGTATTTCGTGGCGAAGAGAAAAAATAGAGGCCGTGCTGTTAACGGCGTATTACTTTTTGATAAACCATCGGGTGGTAGTTCCAATCAGATGCTGCAAAAGGTGAAACGTTTATATGGTGCTGCCAAGGCGGGACATACCGGTAGTCTGGACCCCCTTGCAACAGGAATGTTACCTATCTGTTTTGGTGAGGCAACAAAAATCTCTGCATTTTTGCTGGATGCTGATAAGCGTTATCAGCTACGTTGTCAACTTGGGGTGAAAACCTCTACCGGTGATGCAGAGGGTGATGTTACTTGTAGATGGGATGCCTCACCGGTACAGGCGGCAGATGTTGAAGCGGTTCTGCCTGCATTTATCGGTGAAATTGAACAGATACCACCGATGTATTCCGCACTGAAACATAATGGTGAGCGGTTATATAAACTGGCTCGTCAGGGTATCGAGGTTGAACGAAAACCGCGCAGGATCACTATTTATGAAATCCAATTTCTTGGCCTGTGCGATGAAATTCTGGAACTGGACGTGACCTGCTCCAAGGGCACTTATGTGCGTACTCTGGTTGAAGACATCGCTGCCAGGCTGAATACAGGCGCACATATCGTATCGCTAAGGCGTTTACGGGTGGGGCCGTACTCAGGGGATATGGTAACACTGGAACATCTGGAACAACTGGCACAGCAGGGTACAGAAGCGCTGGATCAGTGTTTATTACCCATTGATAGTGGTGTTGCCGACTGGCCGGATATTCAACTGGGCAGCGATGCGGCTTTTTATGTTCGTCAGGGGCAGCCGGTTCTGGTGCCTCATGCACCAACCGAAGGCTGGGTTAGAATGTATGAACATAGCCGGTTTCTTGGCGTAGGAGAAATTCAGGATGACGGACTGGTTGCCCCCCGGCGGGTGATTCAGGGGCATGTCTGATTCGAGCGTTCCTGAATAAAACAGAATAAATCAGCCAATCAGCAATCAATGCTTTTTTGTCGCCGTAATAAGTGATAAAATCGCGAACCTTTTATTTTCAAAGATAGAGATTTTGGAGTTTACATGGCATTATCGACCGCAGAAAAAGTGGATGTAATAGGCAAATACAGCCGCAAAGAGGGTGACACAGGTTCACCGGAAGTACAGGTTGCACTATTAACTACACGTATTGTACAACTGACCGAGCATTTTAAAGAGCATAAACACGACCATCATTCACGTCGTGGACTGTTGCACATGGTAAATCAGCGTCGTAAATTACTGGATTACCTTAAAGGTAAAAATATAGCAAGCTATAAGATTTTAATCAGTAGCCTGGGTCTGCGCCGCTAGGAACCTGTCCGCTCTGGTTGTTTGTCGGACAGAAGCTGAATATAGTAATGATACTGATTTTATGCTTATAATAAAGTAAGTTAACGCGCAATAGTGAACCTGCTAAATTTTTGGTCCGGGTTAACTGGTGCATTTATAATAACCCCTGATATTTTTAACTTTTAATTTTTAAATATCAATATTCGGGCAATATTCGGGAAGTAGAACAGTGATACCAACAGCAATCAAAAAGACATTTCAGTATGGCAATATACCTGTAACACTGGAAACGGGTGAAATTGCTCGTCAGGCAAGCGGTGCCGTAAAAATCAGCATGGGTGATACCGTGGTTTTTGTAAGCGCAGTGGTGATTAAGCAGGCTAATGAACGCGGCGATTTCTTTCCCATGACGGTAAATTATCAGGAACGAACCTATGCAGCGGGTAAAATTCCCGGTGGTTTCTTCCGTCGTGAAGGCCGTCCGAGTGAAGCGGAAACACTAACTAGTCGCCTGATTGATCGTCCTATTCGACCTCTATTTCCCAAAGGTTTTTATCACGACACGCAGATAGTCGCTACCGTTGTTTCTATCAGCGATGATATCGATTCAGAAATCCCGGCCATTATTGGCGCCTCAGCGGCTTTATCCATTGCTGGCGTACCGTTCAAAGGACCATTAGGTGCGGCACGGGTCGGTTATAAAGACGGTGAATACCTGTTAAATCCAAATAAAGAGGCGTTGGAAACATCGGCTCTGGATCTGGTGGTTGCCGGCACAGAAAAAGCCGTATTAATGGTTGAATCAGAAGCAAAAATACTGTCTGAGGAAATTATGCTCGGTGCAGTAATGTTCGGCCATGAACAGATGCAGGTAGTGGTTAAGGCAGTTAATGAATTTGCAGAAGAAGTCGGTACTCCTTCGTGGAACTGGCAGGCACCGGAGGCAGATGAAGGCCTGTATGAAAAAGTAGTTGATGTTTCTACCGATGCATTAACGGCTGCCTATCAGATTGCCGATAAACTTGATCGTCAGGATGCGGTAAAAGCGGCTAAGGATGCAGTAGTCAATGCTCTGGCCTCTGATGAAGAAGCTGGCTGGAATGCGGCAGATGTAGAAACTGCTTTTGGTAAACTTGAAAAACACATTGTGCGTAGCCGAATTATTGCCGGTGAAAAGCGTATTGATGGTCGTAGCAATGATGAAGTTCGTCCTATTACGGTTCGTACCGGTGTGTTACCACGCACTCATGGTTCAGCATTGTTTACACGTGGAGAGACTCAGGCACTGGTTGTTACCACTTTAGGTACCGCGCGTGATGCACAGATCATTGATGCCTTAAGTGGCACCTATCGTGAAAACTTTATGCTGCATTACAATTTCCCACCATACTGTGTTGGTGAAACCGGTATGGTCGGTTCACCCAAACGTCGTGAGATCGGTCATGGGCGACTGGCAAAACGTGGTGTGCTGGGTGTGATGCCTAAAGATGATGAATTTCCCTATACCATTCGGGTGGTATCTGAGATTACAGAATCAAACGGTTCCAGCTCTATGGCATCTGTTTGTGGTACCAGCCTGTCACTGATGGCCGCAGGGGTGCCGATTAAGGCACCTGTTTCCGGTATCGCAATGGGGTTGATAAAAGAAGACGATGGTTTTGCTGTACTGTCCGATATTCTAGGTGATGAAGATCATCTTGGTGATATGGATTTCAAAGTAGCCGGTCCGGCAGATGGTATCTGTGCCCTGCAGATGGATATCAAGATTGATGGTATTACCCGTGAGATCATGGAAAAAGCTCTGGCGCAGGCAAAACAGGGTCGTTTATATATTCTCGGTGAAATGAACAAGGTTATTTCTGAAGTGAATCCTGAAATGTCTGAATATGCGCCACGTTATCTGGATATCAAAATTAATCCGGAAAAAATCCGTGATGTTATCGGTAAAGGTGGCAGTGTTATTCGCGGGTTGACGGAAGAAACCGGTGCAACCATTGATATTGATGATGAGGGAAATATAAAAATTTCCTCCAATGATCTTGCGGCAGCAGAAGAAGCCAAGCGCCGTATAGAACAAATTACCTCCGATGCAGAAGTTGGTGTTGTTTACGATGGTACGGTTAAGAAGATTATGGACTTTGGTGCTTTTGTTGAAATTCTACCAGGTAAAGACGGTCTCGTGCATATTTCACAGATCTGTGATGAACGGGTGGAGAATGTTAGTGATAAATTGTCCGAAGGTGACGTAGTGAAAGTGAAAGTACTGGAAATTGACCGTCAGGGTCGTATTCGATTAAGCATGAAAGAAGTCGATTCTGTTGTTGCCTGATTTGCTATGGATGGACGGATTACATTCATTCTGGTGCGAATGGATTGATATGACCTGATTAGCAGCGTATGTTGTAATAAAAAAGGAGCAATGGCTCCTTTTTTATTATTTGTCATTTGCTGTGGAGAGTAGTGCGCATGGTCTGAATTATTTTTACTTAATAAGTGATCAGATGATATCACAGGTAAAAATTTGAACTACAATTGTTAACAACTTAAAATCGCATCAACTGTACAACAATAATTACCTTCCGGGGGATGTTATGAGAATAACAACAAAAACAATTCGAACTGCCGTCATCACTAATTTACTCATTGCTGGGCTAGCGGCCTGCTCCACTACGCCAGCACCCTGGGCACAGACGAATGATTCACCCTGGTCAGCGAAACATGAAGCTGAAAACAGTAGTGTTCCGTCCGATACGGTTGTTACCGATACCACACTCGATGATCATGTGTTGCTGTCAGAGCCGGAAGCTGTCACTCCTGTTGCGCCTGCTGCGATGGAGAAATCTAATACTACGACAGCGGGCGCAGCTACAA
Organism: uncultured Thiotrichaceae bacterium; assembly: GCA_964466455.1. GTDB lineage: Bacteria > Pseudomonadota > Gammaproteobacteria > SZUA-229 > SZUA-229 > S010-25. Next base: position 17,191 of record CAYXNL010000030.1, on the reverse strand, counting down.
CTAATACAACGGCGACTAATACTGCTGCGGCACCTGCGTCTGCCATCGCTGCACCAGTACCCGTTGCTACAGTAGAAAAAATGACACCGGAACAAAAAATTCTGGCTATGTCGGTTAACAGCTATGCGGTGCAGGTTTACGCCAGTAATACGATAACAAGTATGAATAAGTTTAAAACGGACAAAAGTCTGGGCGAGTTAACAACGGTTAAAACAGATCGTAATGGACATACTGTTTATGTACTGGTCGATTTACAGCCTGACCGTGCAAGTGCCAGACAGGCAGCCAGATATCTTGAGAAGAAAACAGGCACAAAACCCTGGATACGGTCAGTAGCCGGGCTGCAAAAAATTATTGTTACGAAGTAAACTGCTTTCAGAGTAAATGAAAAAGGCCGTTATACCGGCCTTTTTTTGTTTAGAATAAACATTACCCCGCTGATTTGTTGTAGTATCCGTAAACCTTTTACAACAGTAGAATTATGGATACTATCATACTGAAACAGTCCGTGGTTTCAGCTATACGCATTTTGAGTCTGGTGCTGGTTTTCTCGCTTATTAGTGGTTGTGGCCAGCTCATATCCAACGCAAAGCAGGATTTTGCAGATAACCTGTCACAGACTATACTGTCCTCTGATGACCCGGAAACAGTGAATAAGGCATTACCAGCCTACCTGCTACTGGTTAGTAGTATGATACGCAGCGAACCGGATAATGTTGATTTACTGGATACAGGCGCGAAGCTTTATGGTGCTTATGCATCGGTCTTTGTTGAACCTGGTAATAGTAAAAAGGCATTAGCCAAACATGCTTTTGACTATGCCAGTAGAGGGATGTGTCTGCGTTACCCCCCTTCCTGTCATGTGCAGAATCTGTCATTTGATGAATACAAACATTTTTTGAAAAAATTTGATGCCTCACAGGTTAGGTCATTGTTTTTATTCGCCAGTACCTGGGCGGGTGTTATTGAAGCAGACAGTGGTAACTGGAATAAAATAGCCGAATTGCCTCGAGTGAAAGCGAGTATACAGCGTGTGCTTGAACTGGATGGAGATATAGATGATGGTAACGCCCATGTCTATATGGCAGTGCTGGATACCTTATTACCACCGGCTTTGGGTGGAAAACCTGCTCAGGCAAAAAAACATTTTGAGCAGGCAATTGCTATCTCTCATGGCAGGAATCTGATGGCAAAAGTATTGTATGCAGAAAAATATGCCCGTCTTCTGTTTAAGCGGAAATTACATGATCGTCTGCTTAATGAAGTCGTGGCAGCAAAAATCAAAAATAACGATAATCGCCTGATCAATACACTGGCAAAACAAAAAGCAGTAGAATTGCTGAAAACGGCCAATGATTATTTTTAATCTTGCTGTAATGTCATGATAAGAATACCCCATCTGCTTGCGGCCGATAGTTTATTATAAACTCTGATTTACGACTTAATCAGAGATTCCTCTCGGACAGGTTCCTAGCTAGAGAATGAGTAGAAATAATGAATATGAATAAAAAAATGACGACCTCTATTACAGGGCTGTTGACGTTGTTAATGTTAACTCTGTTTTCTCCTGTTTCATCAGCAACTACATTTAAGATAGCGACGATCTCTCCCGATGGTACCTACTGGATGAAGCAGATGCGTGCGGGTGCAAAAGAAATTAGAGAGAAAACCCAGGGTAGAGTAAAATTTAAATTTTACCCCGGCGGGGTTATGGGAAATGATGATAGTGTTATGCGCAAGATTCGTATTCATCAGTTGCAGGGTAGCGCGGTAACAAACGGTACCCTGGAAAAAATCAATAAAGATGTAACTATTTATGGTCTGCCATTTGTATTCAGCTCACTGAAAGAATCCGAAAAAGTAAGGGCTAAAACAGATCACCTGTTATTACAGGGGCTGGAGAAACATGGTTTTGTCAGTTTTGGTATCGCTACAGGTGGTTTCACCTATATGATGTCAAAGTATCCGATAGACAGCATAAAAACCCTGAAAACATTAAAACCCTGGGTGCCGGAAGGAAATGAGGTTGGTTATGATGTTTATGAACAGGCCGGGATTTCACCAGTCAGTCTGCCGTTATCTGATGTACTGACTGGCTTACAGACAAAGTTGATTGATACCATTATTACTTCTCCGATTGGTGCGCTGGCATTACAATGGCATACCGGAATTAAATATGTGGTTGACTTACCTTTAACTTATCTGATTGCGGCAATGATTATTGATAAAAAATCATTTGATCGTCTGAGTGAAGCGGATCAGGCAACGGTGCGTGAGGTTATGGGAAACGTATATAAACGTATTGACAAACATAATGTGCGTGACAGTATTAATGCGCGACAGGCATTAAAAAATCAGGGCATAAAATTTATTTCACTATCAAAAGATCAACTTAAAAAATGGGATGAAATTGGTGAAAAAGTCAGACAGGAAATGTATCAGAAACACCATTTCAATAAAGCATTATATGAAAAAATTATGGCACATTGAGAGTCGATTTTCTATGGGTAATGCCGGTTTTCTCCTGTTAAAAATATAGAGAATCGCTGATTAATTCATGAACTCGTATCTTACGCCTGAAATGTCCAGCTTCTGCGTTGCAAATCTTCGCAATAGCCAGCTATTATTACCTGCGATTTGTGTCTTGAATCTGAACATTTTAGATCGCAATCTACTTCGTCCAGAATTAATCAGAGATCCCATAGATGAAATTTATTCGAATAATAAATAAGTTTGAGGATAGTCTGCTGGTACTTATTCTGTCTTCAATGATTATTCTCGCTGTATTACAAATTGCCTTCCGAAATTTTTTCGGTGAGGGCATCGAATGGATTGACCCCTTGCTCCGTGTACTTGTTTTATGGATTGCAATGGTTGGCGCAATGGTCGCTGCGCGTACAGACAACCATATTCGTATTGATATTTTTTCCCGCTATTTTCCAGTTAGATATGCACCCCTGCTACAGCGTCTGGTCTATGTGATAACGGCCGCCATCTGTCTGTTAATTGCCTGGCATGGTACACGTTTTGTTTACAGCGAATACGAATACCATGACATTGCTTTTGCGAATATACCAAGCTGGTTAACGGCATCTATTATCCCCATTGGGTTTTTTCTTATTGCGTTACGTTATATATTGTTATTTTTCTTCCCGGTTAACACTGAACATCAACCTGCTCGCTCATGATCTCCTTCATTATTATCGCTCTGCTGGTAATACTGGGTGCCCCTTTATTTATTATTATCGCCAGCAGTGCGCTTATCGGTTTTCATAGTGAAGGGATTGATCTATCCGTCATTGCAATTGAAATCTATCGTATTGTTGATACACCAATATTACTTGCTATTCCATTATTTACTCTGGCAGGCTATGTGCTTGGTGAAAGTCAGGCATCTGCCCGTCTGGTACGTATAACAAATGCTTTACTTGGCTGGCTTCCCGGCGGGCTGGCCATTGTTTCCCTGTTTGCCTGCGCTTTTTTTACTGCACTTACCGGTGCTTCTGGTGCGACAATTATCGCACTGGGTGCGATTCTTTATCCGGCAATGAAACAGGCCGGTTATGCTGAGCGATTTAATCTGGGATTAATTACATCATCCGGTAGCCTGGGTTTGTTGTTTCCACCCTCTATTGCGCTGATTCTTTATGGCGTGATTGCGCAACAGATGAATCTCGGTACTCCGGTGTCGATTGATGATTTATTTCTTGCTGGCCTACTTCCTGGGCTGGTGATGCTGATTCTGCTGGTTGCCTGGAGTGTCTACCGTAGCATTCACGATGATATACCAACCAGCCGGTTTAATCTTCGTGAACTATTTGCCGCGTTGCGTGAGTCTATCTGGGAAATTCCATTACCGGTATTTTTAATTGGCGGTATTTATGGTGGCTATTTTGCTGTCTCGGAAGCGGCAGCCGTTGCAGTATTATATGTGCTTGTTGTTGAAGTATTTATTCTCCGCGAGGTACCCTTAATAAAACTACCATCCATTATGCGTGAGTCAATGGTGCTTGTTGGTGGTGTATTGATTATTCTGGCGGTATCTCTGGCCTCAACCAATTATCTGATTGATGCAGAAGTCCCTAACAAATTATTTGCCTTTGTACGCAGTCATGTGGATAGTAAAATGACCTTTTTGATGCTGCTCAATATCTTTCTATTGCTGCTGGGGATGATACTGGATATATTTTCCGCTCTGGTTATTATTGTGCCGTTAATGTTGCCAATTGCCGTTGGGTATGGTATTAATCCAATACACTTCGGTATTATTTTTCTGGCTAATATGCAGATTGGTTATTTTACTCCGCCAGTGGGAATGAATCTGTTTATTGCCAGTTACCGGTTTAATAAACCGGTTACCGAGCTTTACATGGCAAGTCTGCCATATATGGTTATACTCTTTATTGCGGTACTAATCATTACCTACTGGCCGGCATTAAGCCTAATGCTCATTAAGTAGTCTGTGCTGCTAAATAGCGATGGTCTCCATCGAGAGGATTGATTCTAATGGCAATAAGTCTTTCACGTACAAGTGTTAAAAAATATACAGGTGATGGTATGGCAAGTGAACATTTTGAAATAACCTCTGATAATGCCGAAATTCGTCGTCTTTTTCAGGAACTTGAGCATATTATCAAGGTGATAAACAGTGAGAAAATTTCTGAAATAGTCGGTGATGTCTCAAAAGATTCTTTTGTTAATGTTGCTACGACCGTGGCAAGATTGCGTGCAAAGTATCTGCACAAGATAATAGAATTGCAAAGTACCGATGATATCAGTGCTAAGGATATTTCAATTTTACGCGGCCTACGGACTATGTATGAAGAAGCAATAGAAGGATTTGTCGCTATGCAACATGCGCTTAACCGTGGTTATCTTACGCTGTCTGACGAATAAGCCCAGGACAGCTTCCCTCGTACATCCAATAAATAAAACGGTATAAATGGCAACAACTGAGGCAAAACGGCAGCAATCACCCTACGTAGGGATTTGCCGAAAACTGGGGTTGAAAAAGGCGCTTCCCTATATGGAAAACTGGTCTGCAGCGGCTGACTTTATTTCTATGCTTATTGATTATTGTCTGGCTGAAAAACCTGCAACGATTCTTGAGTGTAGTAGTGGTTTAACAACCCTGGTGCTTGCCCGTTGCTGCGCAATCAACGGTTGCGGGCATGTTTATAGCCTGGAAAACGGTGAAGACTATGCAGCTAAAACACAATCGGAGCTTGAAAAGTTGAGTCTTGCAGAACATGCCACGGTACTGCATGCTCCATTAGTAAAATCGGTTACCGGTAGTAATTTATATCAATGGTATGATCAAAAAAAGCTGGCAGTTTTAACAGAATCTGTTGATATGCTGGTCATTGACGGGCCGCCCGGCTTTATTCAACCACAATCCCGTTATCCTGCTCTGCCATTATTGCAATCAATATTGTCTGATGACGTGGTTGTTTTTCTTGATGATGCTGCGCGTGAAGATGAAAAACAACTGGTAATACGCTGGTTACAGCAGTTTCCTTCCTTTCTGTATTTATATTATAAAACACAACGCGGCTGTGCCGTTCTCAGTTTATGAGACATTGTATCGGGTATGCAGAGTTTTCAGGGCAGATTTTAAATCACCGCCTGCATGAATTCTTTCCCAGAAGAGCTGGAAATCGTGGTCTATATTTTTCAGTGATATAGTCATTGTGCTGGTTTTATCTTTCAGAAAGCAGTTGATATTTGCTTCAACAGTAAGCAGATAATCTGCTGCAATCTTCTGCTGAGACAGAGAATTATCGTCCAACATTAGTACCCCTTCACGATAAGCCTTCATAATACCAAAATTACTGCGTTTTACAAAACTTGCTGTGGTCTTTTCTATGTCCCGCTTTAGGTGAACATAAAAAGCATTATTACCGTAAACCCGATCAAGCCGACCCAGTATCCACGACAGGCGATTATCCGCCTCTATGTGTTGTTTTGAATAGTTGAGACGTTCAACACCAGTGTAATGAATTCTTGATTCATGTGCCGCACTATAATTATCTATATACTGACAGGCCTTGATAAAAGTTGTTGAACCGCAACGTCCGGTATTTAATATAAATATATTCATCAGAGCTTTTGTAATATGCAGGACCAGCTTTCCCTGTCGGTAGTGTAATTGAGAATAGCCTCTTCAATAAAAGTAAGCTGCCACGTGTTTGAGGTAATAAACTTATAGGCGCGGGCATCGCTACCGAAATTAAAGATAATATTTTCGATAAATCGTTCCAGTTGATTAAATGCGCCATCTTTCCTGCGTAGAGTATTTAGCATCGGATTGTCGCTATGAATAATATGTGTTAACTGCTCTGTTTTTTTCATAATATGCTGGTGTTTTTCAATGTACTGATGCTGAATCATACTGGCCGTTTGCCGTAGTGACTGTGACAGAAAGTGCTGGTAGTCAGTATTATCTGGAAAACCGTGGGTACATAAATCTTCAATAGTAAATAGCATAATATCGCCAAGATACTGTTTTATAAATTCTTCAGACAGGTCTATGGTTATGTCAGAATTATCAACGCCGGAACGAAATTCGGCACAGGCAGATGCGTTGACCGTACGTGTATGTAACATAGGTAAATTTGCTGAGACAAAATGGTTGCCGATTCGCTCTTTTAGAATGCGACCCATTGAAGGCCCCGCCATGCGCAGTTTCAGGCTTGCAAAGCCGATAAAAAACGCCAGTCCCTGCGGTCGAAAAATGTAATTACCGGTATAAAGAGTGCGTGCCGGTTGGGTGGATAAAAATGATGATTCATATTGAAAACAGGTTTCGCGGGTGAGATGCTCACCGTAAAAAAATCCATTTATCTGTTTGCTGAAGTGTTCCAGACAGTCTGCATTGGAATGTTTTCCCTGCAATGTACAGTGATAGTCAAATGTGGATGGATTATCTTTAAAACCAAACAATGCAGACATGTCATGGTAAGCCGCATCATGAGTGTTTTTGTTCCATTTGCCATGAAACTGACAGTCTTCCTGAGGGGATAATGCAGAGATGGATTGAATAAAATGAATAACATCATCCTGAAATCTGGCTGCCATAACAGCGGGGGAGACGGGTGGATCACCAACAACTTTTCCGGTTAGAATATCGACACTCTGGGAAGTGAATATGGCATTCAGATGGTGAAAATAATTGATGGCATAAATATTCGGGTCTTCCTGTGTATTAATACAGAATTGTTGATCACTATCAATAAAGTAGAATAATTTTTTTTCATCAGGGCGTGAATGTTGAATTTTATTTAGCTGAAGGTAGGTAATATTGCGGGTAATTGATGCACCTTTATGTGAAAAATTATTGATTGATAATGGTGCTTCAATATTGCCCAGTATCCGTTTTAGTTGCTGCTGTTTACCTTTATCCAATGCTGTTATTAATGCTATCTGTTCCTGCAGACCAAAATATTCGCTGTCCAGTCCCCTGTGATTAAATTCTTCAACCAGTTGCTGATTTTTCTTAATGTTTTTTTCTGTTGCCGAGTCATCAGCAATAATAACGTGAATTTTTTTAAATTGTCCATTTTGATAACCGCCATAAAGATAAAGTCGACAGAGTTTATACAAACTATACAGACATTGGCGCAGGTGTTGTGGTCTGTCGGCAACGGGAATAATAATATAAAAATGATGGCGTTCATCATCAGCTAATAGCTCATAAAGGGATTCAGTCTGCCGGTATGAAATCTGATACTGATGCAGTAATGGTTTATCAATATTTTTATGCTGATATAATTTTGATTCCAGACACTGTAATTTTTGTTCCTCTACCCCTATTTGTTTACGTATTTGCTGCTGGATCTGCCTTTTATCAACGCCAGTGTTTAATGACTGCTTAAAGTAACTATAGTCGTCATGCTGGGTGAATAGTGGAGCGTTTATTGTCATACCGGTTATACTTAGCGTCTGGATGAATAGTTTGGCAGGGCATCTTTATCCAGCGGAATTTCGATAATATTGATTGTTTGTGTTAGATCAGCATGGTTGAATAGCTGGTGAATATCCTGCTTATTATTTATTTTATAGTAATGAATACCGAATGATTGTGCCAGTAGTCTGTAATCCGGGTTAATAAAATCACAATTTATAAAACGTTTATGATAGGTCTGCTGCTGATTTTTTCGGATCAGCCCCATCGTATTATTATTAAATAAAATAATATTTAACGGAATGTCGTAATTAACGGCTGTCATTAATTCCATACAGCACATCTGAAACCCTCCATCACCAATAATCGCAAAGGTATTTCTGGGTAATGCAAACTGAGAACCGATTGCTGCCGGAATTGCATGACCTAATGATGATATACCTGAATTTGGATGGTACTGGATGGTGGAACGAACCGGATAAAAATTCTGTGCAAAAATAATATTGTCATCAAATATAATTGCATTATGGTCAATGTGTTGATGCAGACTCTGATAGAAATGTTTAATCAGTGAGAAATTTTCGTTAAAAACTTTCGTTCCATTATGTTCCGACAGAGCATCTTTTTTCTGTTTAAATAGCGCAATATCTTCCAGCACTTTTTTTTCTGCTGCCTGTTGTTCCAAACGTAACAGCAGGGAGGACAGGGTTATCTTTATATCGCCATGAATAGCAAGATCAGCCAGGTAGACTTTTTCAAGCTGTTTTGCATCGAGGTCAACCTGAATAATTTTTCTGTTTTTCAGTAAGGTCCTGTTCCATAGATAACTGGTGCGTTCATTAAATCCGGCACCCAGAATAATAATTAGATCAGCGCGGTTTACAATATAGTCGTAGGCATAGCCAGTTGATGTTACGCCTAAACTACCAAGAGAGAGCGGCGAGGTTTCATCCACCACGCCTTTGCTTTTTAAACTGCTGCAAACAGGAATATTCATCTGTTCGCTGAGTGTCTGTAGCTGTTTTTGTGCGTTAGCCCTGATACAGCCATAACCGCAGACGATAACTGGTTTTTTTGCTTCGATCAGCAGGCTTGCAAAGGCATCAATGTTGGCGCTTTGCGTCTGTACGCAGGATGTTTTTTTCTGTGTTTTTATTTCATCAAGAAGCGCATCATCTATCTCTTCATTTTGAATGTTAAAGGGCAGACTGAGAATGACCGGCCCTGATATTTCTGCAAACAGGATACCGGACACATTATTCAGAATATTTGCCAGATAATCGGTGCGTTCAATAATTTTATGGTAACAGCTGATGCCTTCAAATAGTTTACCCTGATCAATACTGCCACCCTCACCGGAACTTTCCTGTAGCCCCCCTTTACCAAAAATATAGGTAGGCGCTTCACCGGTAATAACGATGAGAGGTAGTCTATCCGCATAGGCATTGGCAATGCCGGTAACCAGGTTAGTCGCACCGGGTCCGGCTGTGGTGATACAGGCACCAATTTTACCGGATGAGCGGGCATATCCACCGGCCATGAATGCTGCCCCCTGTTCATGCTTAACCAGAACGCTCTGTATCGTCGAGCGATACAGGCTGTCATATACCGGTAGAATATGGGCACCAGGTATACCGAATATCGTCTCAATACCTATTTTTTCCAGATAACGGACGATTAGTTCACTAACTTTGATTTTCATGGGTGCAGATGGAGTTTGTGCCGAAAACGCGAATTTTATCCTAAGTTAACACTGACTCCTAGCATTTAACCAGTGCCATGACCAAAACATGGCGGTTTTTGATCTTGCTTTAACCTCTTTCGGGGTACCCCACAGCTTGCGGTGGGATTGTTTATTGCAAAACCTGGTAAATGGCATCACAGAGTTTCTGTATATCCGTGCTGGAAATAATATACGGTGGCATCAGATAGACCAGTTTGCCAAAGGGGCGTATCCAGACACCGGCATCAACAAATTGTTGTTGAATAGTCGCCATAGTCACGTCCTTGTGTAATTCTACAACGCCGATTGCACCCAGTACCCGTACTTCATTTACCGCGGGCAGAGATTCACAACAGCGCAGACCCTGTTCCAGTGCCTGTTCGATACGCTGTATATTTTCCTGCCAGGGGGAATTCAATAGTAGCCTGATACTGGCATTGGCCACACTACAGGCCAGTGGATTAGCCATAAAGGTCGGGCCATGCATAAATACACCGGGCGCGGCAGCGGAAATACACTGGCTGATTTCTTTACTGCTGAGTGTCGCGGCCAGTGTCATATAGCCGCCGGTCAATGCTTTGCCAACACACATAATGTCCGGTGAGATAGCGGCATGTTCACAGGCAAACAGTTTACCTGTCCGGCCGAAACCGGTGGCAATTTCATCGGCAATAAGTAATACATCAAACTGCCTGCACAGGTGGCTTGCCTGTTGCAGAAAATCGGCAGAGTAAAATTTCATACCACCGGCACCCTGAATAATGGGTTCGAGTATTAATGCCGCAATGCGGTGATGATGCTGCTCCAGTGTGTGTTGTAATTCCTGTAAATCATCTTGTTGGCAGTTTGTATTAAATGGACAGTTAGGCGATGAAATAAAATAATTTTTTGCCAGTACCTCGGAAAACAAATGGTGCATACCGGTAATTGGGTCACATACTGACATCGCGCCAAAGGTATCGCCATGGTAACCCTTGTGCAGAGAAATAAACGCCTGTTTCTCAGTTTTACCTTTTGCCTGCCAGTATTGAATGGCCATTTTTAGTGCCACTTCAACCGCAACCGAGCCCGAATCGCTAAAAAAAACAGAGGTCAGCGGGGCCGGGGTGATACGCACCAGTTCAGCCGCCAGTTCTGCTGCCGGTTGATGAGTTAAGCCCCCGAACATGATATGTGCCATGGCATCAAGCTGGGCGGTAATTGCCTGATTGAGTTCAGCTACATTGTAACCATGAATGGCACACCACCATGATGACATGCCATCAATAAGCACTCTACCATCCGCCAGTGTAATATAAGTACGGTCTGCCGATTTTACCGCATAAATCGGATTATTTGACGGGAATGTGCTGTAGGGGTGCCAGACGAAATCGTTGTCTAAATTAAACCAGTCTGGAGGAATATGATGTTGCACGGCTGGATTTTATCACAGCAAGTGAATGATTAATCATTCACTTGCTGTGGTACTAATTACCGTTCTCCTTAGTAAATATTGGAAAACGCATAATAACCCGCAGGCCAGGTTTATTATCCTGAAGTTGAATTTGCGCTTCATGCAGTTCGGCCACGGCTTTTACCAGACTCAGACCCAGTCCGCTACCATCGGTATTACGCACATTATCAAGGCGCACAAAACGCTGAAAAACCCGTTCATGCTGGTCGACCGGAATACCGCTGCCGGTGTCACTGACAACCAGATAAAGCTGTTTGTTTTCATGGTAGGCCTGTAGGCGAATTTCCCCTCCTGCCGGGGTATATTTAATGGCATTATCGAGTAAATTACTTAGTGCCTGAGCCAGTAACTGGCGATCAGCATAGAACATCAGTGTGGTTTCGCTGAAACAGTGTAGCTGTAGCTGTTTTTCTTCTGCCAGCAGTTTATACAGTTCGCAAATATCTATAATCAGTTTATGGATGTTGATGTTTTCCCGATGGTTATGCTGGCTTTCGGCTTCAATCTGAGCAATGTTCAGAAGGGCGTTAAAGGTTGCAATAATGGCATCTACATCATCCACCGCAATGGCCAGTTCCCGCTGACGGAGGGATGGTGTTGTGTTTTGATAACTCAGGGCTTCAAGGCGGTGGCGCAGACGATTGAGTGGATTGCGTAAGTCATGAGCCAGATTATCCGTTACTTCACGCATACTCTGCATGGATTTTTGCAGACGTATAAGCATACGGTTGAGCACCCGGCTGAGTTTGTCGTATTCATCCTGTTGCCCGCGCACAGGGAGGCGCTGGCTGAGATCCCCGTTAATAATATTATTTGCGGTTTCGCGGATTAGATCCAGCCGTTGTATAACCCCATAACCGATCCAGCTACCACCGAGTATGGCGGCTGTAAAAATGACCAGAATGGCAATCAGTAAAATACCGCCGATATGCTCAAGCAAAGCTGTCTGTTCACCTAAATCCGTGCCTACGATTAACTGGTATCCCCCGGACAGTGGCGTAAGTAAAATTCGGGTGTCCCGTTTTGCATTCGTTGCCGACTTTAACTCGGTAATACTACTAAGGGGCAGAGTGGTAAATACAGCTTTGTTTGCGTTTAATCGTGGATTGATATCGCGGAAGAAATTATGTTGCTGGCGACTGACCAGTGCGTAGACAAAAAAATGTTTGTCCTGTGGATGATTAAGGTTCTGTAGCTGTCGGTTCAGATCGGCAAAGTTACCGGTATAATAACGGCTGAGTAATACACTGGTTTCCAGTTGTAGACGGTCATCGGTTTGCTGACGGATAAGCTGTGCCGAGAACCAGTAGCTGATACCGAGAGCGAAGGCGGCAATAAGACTGAAACCTAACGCATAGACCAATGACAGCCGAAAAGCGGTGGTATTAAGCAGCTTGTGGGTCATGAATCATATATCCTGCACCACGAACAGTGTGCAGCAGGGGGGGAGAGAACCCTTTATCAATTTTACTGCGCAGGCGGCTGATATGGACATCAATAACATTGGTCTGCGGGTCAAAATGATAATCCCAGACTTTTTCCAGTAACATGGTACGGGTAACAACTTCATTGGCATGACGCATCAATACTTCCAGTAAGGTAAATTCACGTGGTTGCAGACCAATTTGTTTCCCCGCCCGACTTACCTGATGCTTAATCAGATTCATAGTTAAATCCGCTACCTGTAACTGACTCAATGTTTGTTCTGGCTGGACACGACGCACCAGTGCCTGTAGACGTGCCAGTAGTTCACTGAACGCATAGGGTTTTACCAGATAATCATCACCACCCGCCTGTAACCCTTCTACGCGATGATCCACTTCCCCCAGTGCGCTAAGAATCAGTACCGGGGTATGTATTTTCTGTTGGCGCAGGTGCTGTAAAACATTTAGTCCATCCATTCCCGGTAGCATACGATCCAGCACAATCACCTCATAGTTACCGGTTTGTGCCAGATGTAAACCATCATCGCCACGATTGGCATGATCGGCAATGTGACCATTTTGCCTAAGTCCTTTACAGATAAAATCGGCACTCAGATTGTCATCTTCAACTAGTAGGATTCGCATGGCGAAAATTGTATGTCTATTGGTTTAAAAGAAATGTTAATTATCTGTAATGTTTCTGTAAAGCGTTGGTAAGGTTTGTTGTGAGATTATCACAAACAGATAAAAAGTAGTGGGATAGTGATGATAAAAGTAAAACAGTTATGTCGCCAGTATGGTGATGTTAAAGCGGTCGATAGTGTGTCATTCACTATTGGCCGCGGGGAGGTGATTGGCCTGCTCGGACATAATGGTGCCGGTAAAACCACGATTATGAAAATGCTTACCGGTTATCTTGAACCCACCTCCGGTTCTATTATGATTAGCGGGCTGGATATTAATCACGATATTCATCGCATTCAGCAGCACATTGGTTATTTACCGGAGAACTGTCCGGTATGGCCAGAAATGACGGTGATTGACTATTTACTCTATCAGGCGAAACTGCATGGTGTTGCTGAAGACCAGCAGTACAATGCGGTTGTGCGTGCTATCCAGCGCACCGATTTAAAACGCAAAGCTAGCCAGCCTATTCATACCCTGTCACGTGGTTATCGCCAACGGGCAGGCGTTGCCCAGGCAATTTTACACAATCCGGATATTATCATTCTGGATGAACCAACTAACGGGCTGGATCCCACCCAGATTAAACAGATGCGCTCGTTGATAAGTGAGCTGGCACAGTCGGCAACGATTATTATTTCTACGCATATTCTGCAGGAAGTGCAGGCAGTGTGTGAACGGGTACTGATTATTCGTGGTGGCAGGCTGGTAGTTGATTCACGTCTGGATGCGTTACAGACTGGCGGGCAGTTATTGCTGCGTATTGATAATCATGAGGCGGAAAGTTATCTGCAGGCAATTGAAGGCGTCGAGGCAGTTTCCTCCTGTGAACCGGATAGTGATCAGGCTGTTTATCTATTAACAGCGCAGGCATCGGTGGCACCACGTATTGCTGAAGCGGTTCACCATGCTCACGATAAACTGTATCAATTACAGATCCAGCAACGCAATCTGGAAAATATTTTTGCCGAAGCCACGCAGGAGGCAGCGTAATGAAAACTATGCTGGCTATATGGCGTAAAGAGTTTAACAGTTTTTTCAGTTCTCCTGCTGCATGGCTATTTCTGGGCAGTTTTTTAATTATTAACCTGTTCATTTTTTTCTGGGGTGAAGCGTTTTTTGCACGTAACATTGCCGATGTAGAACCGCTGTTCCAGTGGATGCCTATATTACTTATTTTTCTGGTTGCCGCACTCACCATGCGCAGTTGGGCGGAGGAGTATAGTGCGGGCACACTGGAAACACTGTTAACCAGCCCGGTACACCCATTACAACTGATTGGTGGGAAATTTTTTGCCAGCTTGACATTAGTGTGTCTGGCATTATTGCTTACCCTGCCATTACCGATTACAGTTTCCTTTATCGGTCCACTCGACTGGGGGCCGGTGGTTGGTGGTTATATTGCCAGTATTTTTCTTGCTTCGGCTTATATCGCTATCGGCCTGTACATGAGTTCGCGCACTGATAACCCTATTGTTGCCTTAATTCTAACAGTGACGGTTGCCGGTATTTTTTACCTGTTGGGTTCGTCGATGTTAACCAGTTTGTTCGGCCAGACAGCCAGCCATTTTCTATCACTCATTGGTAGCGGTTCTCGTTTTGATTCGATTACACGCGGGGTACTGGATTTTCGTGATCTATATTATTATCTATCTATCGTTGGTATTTTTCTCAGCCTGAACCTGTTATCACTGGAACACGTTCGTTGGGCACATAATCAACCACAGCCACAACACCGGCGCTGGGGCTGGCTGAGCGTTTTAATGATTGCCAATTTTCTGCTGGCCAATGTGTGGCTGAGTCAGATTGGCTGGTTGCGGCTTGACCTGACTCAGGGGCATATCTATTCGTTGTCGGCAACAACCCGGCAGTATTTAAAACAGTTAAAGGAGCCTCTGCTTATTCGCGGTTATTTTTCCTCGCGCACACATCCGTTACTGGAACCATTGGTGCCGCAACTTGAAGATTTATTAAAAGAATATCAGGTCGCCGGAGGTAAAAAGGTAACGGTACAATTTATTAATCCGCATACTGATCAATCCATTGAAGAGGCAGCGGAGAAATATGGTATTCACCCGGTACCTTTTCGTGTAGCAAGTCGCTATGAATCAAGTGTGGTGAACTCCTATTTTAATCTGGTTATCGCCTATGGAGATCAGTATCAGACCCTTTCCTATCAGGATCTGATTGATGTAAAAGATCAGGGCAATGGCAAGCTTGACGTGGTACTGAAAAATCCTGAATATGTGATTACCCGCGCCATTCGTAAAGTTACCCGGGCCTATCGCTCGGGAGGAGATATTTTTGCTAATCTGCAACAACCGGTAACCTTTCATGGTTATATCTCGGCAGCAAATAGATTACCCCATTCGCTGGTTGTGCTGCGGCAGAATTTACAGATTGTCCTGAGCCAGTTAAAACATACAGCCGGCAATCGTCTGAAGATTGAGTTTGCTGATCCGGATGCAAATGGTGGCAAACTGGCCCGGCATCTGCAACATGATTACGGTTATACCCCGCAGGTGGCCAGTTTATTTGACCCCAGACCTTTCTGGTTTTATATGGTATTACAGACCCACGGGCAGACGGTTCAGGTGCCTCTACCGGCAAATTTAACTAAAGTGGCACTGAAAAAATCCATTACTTCTGCAATACAGCGAATGACACCCGGTTATATGAAAACGGTTGCTATTGTGATGCCAACAGCATCGGCTTCACCCTATATGGCTGCATCGGTGGCAAAACAATATACGGACTTACGCAAGGCGCTGGCAGAAAATGTTCGCTTGCAGAATACTAGCTTGAAAACCGGACGGGTACCTGCCGATACCGATTTATTATTATTGCTGGCGCCGGATAAATTTAATAATAAACAGCTCTTTGCGGTAGACCAGTTTCTGATGCAGGGAGGCTCTGTTGTGATAGCCAGTTCCCCCTTTGAAATTAATCTCACTGGCGGCTCATTGAGTGCACAAAGTCACCATTCCGGTCTGGAAAAATGGTTAAAGTTTCAGGGTATTACAATGGCGGACAGTATGGTGCTTGACCCACAGGATGCATCCCTGCCAATACCGGTACGTCGTCAGTTGGGGCCGATAACAGTGCGCGAAATAAAAATGATGCCGTATCCGCATTTCCCGGATATACGTGGCAGCGGTCTGAGCCAAACCAGCCCGATTACCTCATCACTTGAGCAGTTAACGCTGAACTGGGCATCACCGATTCAACTTGATATGGCAAAAAACAGTAAACGTACGCTGGATAAATTACTATATTCCTCCGTACAAAGCTGGACATCCAGTAGCCTGAATGTTGTCCCGGATTATCGGCAATACCCGAATAGTGGTTTTCCCAGTAGTGGTAAACAGGGCAGACAGTTATTGGCGGTGGCATTGAAAGGGCGATTTGAGTCGTATTTTAAAAATAAGAAATCACCTTTACTTAGCACCGATAAGGCATTGAAAACACTAAAAGGTCCGCTCGGAAAAGATCAGGATAAAAACGGACAGACAAAAACGACTGCAGCAAAAAAACAGGCGGTGGTAACAGGTATTATCGACCATTCTTCTGATTCAGCACATTTAGTACTGGTCAGCAGCAACAGCTTTGCCAGTGATATGGTAACCAGTCTGGCAACGGAGGGGCAGGGGCGGTTGTATACCCGCCAGCTTGAGTTTATTCAGAATGCGATTGACTGGTCACTGGATAATCAGGGTTTAATGCGTATTCGCAGTCGAGCTCAGTTTGCCCGGATTCTGCAACCGATGACTCACCATGACCAGCTATTCTGGGAATACCTGAATTATATACTGGCACTGGTAGGGCTGGGGCTGATATGGATCTGGCGTTATCGTGTGAAAGCCAGGCGTCTTGCCGACAATGAACAACTACTGGCGGAGGTATAGAAGGTGGTAAAAATAATCCGCATACTGGTTGTATTACTCGTGCTACAGTTGATATTTACTGGTTTTGCTTATGTTGAAAACCAGCAGATGGCGGCATCA
>CAYXNL010000029.1:0-30075 GCA_964466455.1 uncultured Thiotrichaceae bacterium | reverse complement strand
TAACCGCATTATCGGATGATCCATTGTCAGCATCTGAATTGGTGGATGTGTTAGGCCTGGGGTCCAAAACCGGTGCCTTCAAACGAGCTATAAAGGAGCTATTGGAACATGGAATTATCGAATACACCATTCCCGATAAACCCAATAGCCGTTTGCAGAAGTATCGGCTTGTAAATGATGAATACGAAGATAAAGGAAAGAGATGAGTAACCGTATTGCACAGGCACTGACTAAACTCTTTGAAAAATATCGCATCATTTTCTGGTATGACGTAAAGAGCGAGTTGCGTGACGACTATGAGAGACTGAGTTTGGCAGGTATCCGGATCTCGACGAATTAAGGGTGTTATTGCGAATTGGTATTCAGTTGCACGATGATTGTCATTAATTTTGAAGATCAACAGATGAATTATTAGAATTTGTTGATGCAATGGGGCCAGTAAAATAGGCATTAATACTGTGGTAGTATTAATGCCAGAAATCGTGCTTATGTCCACGGATGGACGGTAGTAGGGTAATGCCGGAGCAATTACCAGGGATGCACCAGGAGCCTATTCTCGGACAGGCTCCTGGTTATAAGAATCAGGGAGGAATGTAAAAAAATAATAAAAGATTAAGGGTTAAACCATTAAATGAGTTGCACTGATCTCGATACATTAAAACAACGCCTGCGTGAATTCGCTAAAGCGCGTGACTGGGATCAGTTTCATTCCCCAAAAAATCTCTCTATGGCACTCAGCGCCGAAGTGGCTGAAATTATTGAACACTTTCAGTGGCTCACCGAAGAACAGAGTAAAAACCTGCCGCAAAACAAACTCGATGAAGTTGAAACCGAACTGGCAGATACGTTTATTTATTTGATTCGGCTGGCCGATAAGCTTGATATTGATTTATTGGTTGCTGCGATTAGTAAGATAGAACTCAACGAGCAGAAATATCCGGTAGATAAGGCGAAAGGGAATGCTAAGAAATATACGGAGTATGGTTGAATGTTGTTGTGCAAAATGCAAGGTTTGACTCTGCATCTCTGCTGTATCTCTTTAGGTTTGAGAAATAATCTGTGAGTCAATGTCTCAGCACAGGCGGAGTAGACGATCCGTTTTTAACGAGAGTGCTCCAATCAATCTATCAAGCAAATGAAATTGAGTTGGCGGTCTCTTTTATTAAAAGCAGTGGCTTAGAATTATTGTATCAGGCACTTGTTGATGCTTTGACGATTCGCCATGTGAAATTAACTGTACTCACCAGCGACTATTTGGACATCACTGATCCTCAGGCTCTTAGGATGCTTATGTTATTAGCTGAACGGGGCGCTGACATCTACTTGTTTCAAGCTGGAGGCAATCTTAGTTTTCATCTTAAGGCATATATATTTCTGGAATCAAGAGAAGGGGAAGTTCTTGATGGTACAGCGTACATTGGTTCTAGTAATATTAGTAAGGCGGCTATGACTGATGGCATTGAGTGGAATTATGCCGTTAATCTTAATGATAATAAAAATGATGGAACTACTCGATGTTTTAAGGAAATCCGAGAAGAATACCAGCACTTGCTAGCACATCCAGATATTATTCGATTAAGCCACGATTGGATTGATGCATATGAACAACGGCGGAAATTGCCTGATTTACCTATTGCACCTGGTAGCACAGATGCTGAACTGCCTATTCCTGAATCTAATGAGGTGCAAAGTGAGGCATTGCGTTCCCTAAAAGAAACACGTCATGCCGGCTTTCGGCGTGGGTTAGTTGTTATGGCGACTGGTTTAGGTAAGACTTTTTTGGCAGCATTTGACTCAGCACAATTAGGTGCCAAGCGAGTGTTATTTGTCGCACATCGGGAAGAAATTCTTCTTCAAGCCGAAAACACATTTCAGCGCATTCATCCTCACTTACGAGTGGGGCAATACAATGTACGGGACTTTCTGCTGAATTTTAAACAGACTGCCACTGAAAACAGTGGTATTGATATTGTGCCCCGTGCAGAAACACGGCCAACACTTGCTCGGTTGGGTTTGGCCAAAGCCAATCTTGAAGAGATTTTGCTGGAGTTGTCGTTTACGGATTACTGCAAGGGTCCGGAGCAGGATCGTCATGAAAGATATTTGCCCAAATTGTGAAAAAGAGACCGAGATTAAAGGTGTTCGCAGCCGTGAAGTGGTTGAAGTACGTGGTGAACCTGTTGAAGTTGATGCCGAGTTTTTAAAATGCACCGAGTGTGGCGCAGAGTTTGAAAACACGCGTAGTCCGGATTCACTTGTGTTAGCTTATCGGGAGTACCGGCGGCAACATGAAATGTTGCAACCTGAGAAAATTCGAGACTGGCGTAAGCAATACGGCTTAACCCAGAATGAGATGAGTAAAATTCTTGGCTGGGGTGGGGTAACGCTGAGTCGTTATGAAAATGGTGCCTTGCAAAGCGAGGCGCATGAAAAAATTCTGCGGCTGGCTATGCAGCCTCACAATTTGATTACGCTTATAAATAAGGCACCGAATGCTATGTCCGACGACAAGCGTAAACGGCTTCTGAGTGAGTTACATACGGCGGATGATGAGGCTTGCTCCTTTGAACGACTTTTTGAAGAGCTTTTTGGACAATACGCACCGGATGAATTCAGTGGATACCGCAAGCTGGATTCTCGCAAGTTATTTAATGTAATCCTTTACTTTTCTGTTAGTGGCCAGCTTAAGACAAAGTTGAACAAGCTGCTTTTTTACGCCGACTTCAAACACTTCAAGGAATATGCGGTTTCAATTACCGGCGCGCGCTATGTACATCTTCAATATGGCCCGGTACCCGATAATTATGATTACTATTTTGCGGAATTATCACGTGAACATAATCTGGATGTTGAGGAAGAAGTTTTTGGGAATTACACGGGATTTAAGTGTGTCGCTCGTGCTAAACCGGATTTGACCGCATTTGATGAAACCGAAAGTACAATTCTGGAAGAAACGCTTAATTATTTTCAGCAGTTTGGTTCTGCTGAGATGATGAAATTTTCTCATGAAGAAAAAGCTTATACGTCAACGATTGAAGGCAATCCTATTTCGTATGTTTATGCAAAGGATCTAAAAATATAGGAAGTCTGTTGTAATTACTTTAATCAATAGTGGTCACTTTCACAGCCATACATGGGACGATCCGGGTCCTGGAAATGATCAGAGTTACCACAACTTGCTAACTCGACTTTCATAATATCCTCCATGTACATTTAATGAGCGTTTATTGTAACAGTATCTGTTACTAAATGTAAGACTATCTATTACATTATGAGCAAAAATATACTTACAAATAAAGAAATCATCGAGAAGCTGAAGATAATATCCGGCTCAAAAACCGCAGCAGATCTTGCTCGAAAACTGGGCGCCGAGCGGCAGAACCTGAAATCTTACGAAAATAAAAGCACTGTTGATATGAATAACCGTATGATTAGTTTGCTAATTGACTGTATTGAAAAAAGGTGAGTATTTTTGAATTACAAATTCATTATAAAAGCCTTCATATACATCGGTATCAATAAACACGACCACCGATTGCCCTTTCTGCAACATCGACCCTGGACAGGGATTTCAGTGCCATTGCAAAAATTGAAGCTGCTGGATACAGCGGTGTAGTAGATATTCATTGCGCGCACCGTTGCAGTCCGTTGTTGTTAACCACCAAACCAGAAATCCATGTTTTTATCCAGAAATTCTTTATAGTGCATATAGTGTGAGCCGTCACATGAAAAGTTTAGTCCAACCATGCCATTAACCACGTTAAGTGATGCTGCACGCAAATAGATGGTTTCATCAGCAAAACGCAGCTCTTTGAAATGTTGAAAAACGCGAGCGATATCCTCAGCGCTAACCGTCGCTTTATCAAAATATTCCTGATGCTGAAATGCCAGGCAAATATCGGGGTCGCTTAATTCATCAATAGTCAATATCTGATAATCGAATGGGTTATTAACGCGCCACAATGTTGCACGACTGCTTGAGAAATGCAGCTTGGCGTGAAAAACACCATGAGCAAGTATCAATTCCTGAATAATACTAAGTACATCATCAATCTGTGCATCCATCGCGCTTTCTACACGTTGTTGTGAGAATAACCCGCTACGAATTGCAGGGTCACCTTTCACCTGTTGCCAGTTCTTTTTATTTTCGTAAACATCAGCGGTTTTTGGTAATTCTCTCAGATCAAAATCGGCCCCCAGGTAACCGATAACCTGACCGCTATCATTATGAATAATCTTTACTGCGGTGAGTGATGGGCGTTTCCTGTTACGGCTAATATAAGCGTCTGAAAGATAGTAGTCTTCACCTTTTAAGGCACGTTGTAAATAAGGTCTGGCGGCGCGGTCACGCCCAGTCTGACCATGTTTTATACCTGCCCGGTCAATCGTGTCTGTCAGTTGACAGACCGAGCGATCAAGAACCCAGATATATTTACAATAATCAGCTTTCCCCATCGCATCAGTGAGAATTTTCTCCAGAGCCTGTGAGTCATCTATATTCTGAGAACAGGCTAATGCCAACTCGGACATAGACTCAAAAAGCATCTCCTTGAGAATCAAACGTTGTTTCGTCACTGTTTTTTGCAGTATCGTTTTATCAGGTATCTTGTTATGCATTACATCTGCTGGGGTTGATATATTTCGGTGTTATATTAAAAGAAATCTGTGGCAAAGAAAAAAACATTAAATTTGCACATACTAAGGAGAACGGTAATATGTACCCCGATATTATACTATTTTTATTAATGCCAGACATTTTTAACCAGGTGCAGTAAAAATTATTTAATGTGAGGCTGAGTATCCTGTTTGCCCCGCAGGTCGCGCAGAGACATGATAGACTTATTCAGAGATGCATTAACCCAAAAATTAAATATTGAATGAAGATAAAAACATTACTCAATTATGAATGGGATGCGATAGCCGGGCTGTTGGCTGCCGTGGCCGCTATAATTCTGAATATGCTGAATATCGTGAATGAGCATGAAATTCTGCTAATCGTATTAGCTCTGATGGGGCTTCTGTTTATTAATTTCATGCGTCACACAAGAAATAACGAGCACACAGCGGAACAAATCGACAAAACTGAGCATGTAGTACGTAGAATACAGTCAACACTCAAGTCACCGGATATCGTTCTGGTGGGGCCGCGACAGTTACGTACAGTAAATGAACGGTTTGCGCGACACATGAAAGAGGACGTAATTATGTATAATGTCTGCCTTTCGATGTATCAGACCCAGCCATTATTTGATGCATTGCTTCGCCCTGTGGTGGAAAACCCCATGGTTACCTCAGTCCAGTTTGTTCTTGATAAAGGCCAGATGATGTTGTGGCAGGAAGAAATACAGCCAAAAATTCTGGCATGTTCCGGTTATTCTAAGGTCAAGGAACCTTACTGGTGTACACTGGAAAAAAATATTTCATTTATCCTTGCTGATAGCCATCATAGCGGTGGTACCGAAGCACTGCTTAGTTTCTGGGGTGAACCCTTTATGGCGCAATCTACCGGGTGGAATGTGCCACGGTATATTTTCCATGTGCAAAAAAACTCCGAGCTATTACCGCATCTGGTCGAACTGGAACGTGTATGTATGGGTACTATGAATTCTTAGCTTTATTACCAGGACGTATGATTACAGATGGATATGCAATTAAAAACCTGCCTGATTAGTACTTTTCTCCTGCTCTCATCATGTAGCAGCAAAAAATAAGAATATTAGTTGTGACTATCTGGATAATATTATCAGCTCAGACGGTCACTGGTACAACTATCCGTTTATCAGCAATGTTGCTCTGACAAATGCTGTAATTAATGATATGTATAATAAAGCTAATCGGCTGGGCACAAATACGGTTTATGTAAATAGCAATATTAACAAAGGCTAAGGTAATGTTAACTCAGGTTACAAAGATACTTATAATTTGTACAATCGTACTAGTTTCTTCCTGTGCACAATTACCCGTAAATTTTGAAGCAAAACCCAGTGATGAATTAAAGCATTATCGTGTTGTAGAAAAATTATCCGATGCAAATGGAAACAAGAAATCCACCGTTTGTATTGAACCTCGTCCGCAGATATGTACAATGCAATATATGCCCGTATGTGCAACACTTGGTGACGGTAGCACAAAAACCTATGCTACTGATTGTAGTGCGTGTTCTGATGCCAAAGTGGTGAGTTATAGCGCAGACGCCTGCAAGTAAACAGCTACCTTCCTGATAACCTGACCAGCACTAACAAAACCTGCATCGTGCAAAGCTCTCAATATAGCTAAGGAAGTTCTGAATCACCACTTTGGCTTTCGGATACATTCCAGTGGATCTACCGGATCCAGCCTTATGGCCCATAAGCTATTTTTTTTGTACCAGCGATAGAGTGTGAGTGGATACTGGTTTTCCTGGTCCGTTATCTCGTATGCAGTCGATGGTTTTGCAAGCCAGCTAAAGGTGCAGAAATAATCATATTGATAGGTATTGTAAACGACAACCAGAGAATTCTTACCTGCTTTAAGATTAAGTTTGTAAGTCTTTTCTATTTTGACACCGTTGATAGCTACGATTGGGTAGTTGGATTCAATAAGCGCATTGCTTTCTGTTTTGAATACAGGAGACTGTACACAACTGCTCAGTAATAGACACAGGAATGTGAAAAAAGCTATTTTCTTTATCGATGGTTTTAATAATGGTTGCCTTAAGAATAACTTCATCATCGTGCTGTCAGCCCTATGTTAAACCCCTCAACATTTTTGCTGGTGATAATACCTGCACTAATCCCAACGTACTGCCAGCCAAACCAGTTCAGTGGTTTTATATTGAGCTGCCATTCCAGTCCGGTACCGATTTCAAACAGACTGGTGTAGCCCAGTGATGTTTTGCTCTGATTTATAAAGTTTGTGTTGTTTATGTATATCTGCCAGCGCCATGGCCTTGATGATGTTATTAATGACGTTGGACCACTGATTCTGCTTTTGATCTGTGCGGTCTGACTCCATGCATTAGTATTAAGAATTGGGTTATCTTTACTGAAGGCATAATTGTATATCATGTTGTAATGTGCAGACACTTCCAGTCTGTAGTTATTATACCAATACCAATAGAGGGCATCGATAGATCCTGTTGTCGATGCCACCTGTGTATTGCTATTAAAAGTTACTGTAGTCGGGTTATTGTTAATATTGAACAGGCCATCAACGGCTGTTTTTGTTTGCATCTTAGAAATAGAAAATGTCAGAACCGGCAGTAGCTTGAAGTGTTCATTAATCGGAAAACTAAGCCCCAGCGAGCCATGCAGAGAGGTGATATTACGCTTTAGATTAAGCACTACTGGCTGACCGTTATCTGCCGTGAGTCGAATACTGTCTTTTAATGAACCACTAACAAGGCCAAGTCCCCAGTATGCATTAAAGATGTGATCTTTCAGGGTGATCTCTGCATTAAACCCCAGATTGGATCGCCATTGATCAGAATTTCGTTGCGCATTGTTAACGTGAAGTGTTGCACCTCCCAGACCAGGTGATGAGGTGGTATTGACAAAGTCGATAGCTGAATTCTGAATATCTGAATTAGAAACGGTACTCAACCCGGCCAGAGGATTTTGCTGCTGCGCTACTGCGGTATCATTCATTAGAAACACCAATAAAAATGTCAATAAAAATGTCAGCAACAGGGAAAGGCGGGGTGATATGGATTTTATATGCATTCAAATTAATCTGTAAACGTTCTGAAAATAATTAATACGCACGTGATAAAACCAGCCCGCCCCAGAGAACCGATCTTGCATTGGGACCTTTGAATTCATCCGTATTACCACGTAAGAAAATACTGACTGACCAGGTTCTGGCAAACTCACCAGTCAGCCCCAACCAGTACTCTGCTACCAGATGTTTTAGATCTTTATAATTAATTCTTACCTCACTGTGCCTGAACTGTCCCTGTAATAATGCATTATAGACCCGCAAATTCAGCCGAGCACCAGCATACAGATAAAATGCCGGTTTATTTTTAATGGTTCTGCCTGAAAAAACCGGCATCGACTGCTGTATGTATTTCGACTGATATGGATTAAACATCCACCAGGGTGAATTCAATCGCCCCCATCGCCAGCTAAAACCCAGATTAACGTCAGTAATAAAACCCAAATTAGCTTCATACTCCAGTTTTAATTGCTGGTAGCGCGATGAAAAAATATTATTTTGCACGCCATAAGTAAACATCAGTGTCGGTTCACCACCCGATGAAACCTGATACTGCCAGCCACGCGGTACGGTGGAATTCGTTAACCCATGTAAGCTTCTCTGTACGGTTTTTGCAAAATCCATACCTAATAAACCAATGGTTAAAATGGATAAATAAGCGGTATTATGCTTTGGTGCAACGGTAAATTCGGTATTCGACATAAAAAATAAACTGGCATAGGGCCGATCATTATATACCGGTGCGGTACTGTCAATATCATCTGGTGTGAACAGGGTCATGCCATATTGCTGGCTATGAAACGATAGTATATCGGGGAATTTGTATAGTGCAGAAAAATGAATCAGCCGATCAATATCGGTACGCCATGAATCAATTGTCAGTGGATAGGTCTGTACACGTTTGCCGGAGAGGGTAAAAGCAAGACCGCCGGTATAGTCTCTGTCGGTATGCTGTGCAGCGAATAAATCATTATCGGTATTTACTCGCCAGCCACTATTATATTTTTCAGTGGCTATTTCGGCTGAGTACGCATACTGATAAAATAGAGCCAGCAAAACAAACAATGCAAACCGGTACATGCAATATTTCCCAATAAAAACGAACCTCGATTGAGTATATTATGCTGGATTAATAAATTTTGTCACCATAGCCTGTACTTTTTTACCGAATTAGCATTCCCCTTAGTAAGTTATCGAACCAAAATAATTAACCCACAATTATCTATTTTTTTTACTGAAACGGACACTTATTATTCAAGGTCGTCATCCGCAGGGATGCGGGTGTCGAACGTACATGGCTTTCGGTACTGGTTAATCGGGGTTACACTCAGCTGGTTTACTCCAGCCCATTAGCCGTGCTTTGTGTTTGTTTGATAATCTGAGTTTGACATCGAGAAAACGAAATATAGCAGCGGCAACATCCACCTTGCAGGCTTTTTCCAGGCCTTCGAAACCGGGGGATGAGTTTACTTCCAGTGTACGAAAACCTATTTCATCATCGTATAGAAAATCCAGCCCGGCCATATCCATTTCAAGCACTTTCATTGAATCAGCGACTGATAGCGCATTTTTCGGCCCGTATTCAAATGCCACGGCTTTACCACCCTGTGAATAGTTGGATTTAAAGCCTTCAGCAGCAATACGTTCCATCGCTGCAATAATTTGTCCACCAATAGCGACCACGCGAACATCACGACCTCGACTTTCTGGTAAAAATTGCTGTAGAAATAATTCAGCATCAGGATTATTGGCTTCAACAAATTGCAACAGATCAAACAGTGCCTGTCGATCTTCACAGAGATGTACGCCACTTCCCTGAGTACCAACTCGTGTTTTCACTACCGTTGGAAAGCCAATTTCTTTTTCGACCAGATCAATGTTAACCGGAAACTGTACTAGCATGGTTTTAGGTACCGGGATTTTAGCATCGGCAAGTACCTGAAGATGATAGAGTTTATCCTGTGCCAGTTCGATTGCACTGGAGCTGTTGAGAGAATATACACCCAGTTTTTCCAGATGACGAATCGTGGCTAATGCAAAGTAACTTGTGGCTGAGCCCATGCGTGGAATAACAAATTGTGGCAGTGGATTAACCTGTTCACCTTTATGGTATAAATTCCGCGCACCATCAATACCGACAATAAATGACAGTTCATCCGGGTTGACCACTTCAACTTCATAACCGTATTTTGGTGCGGTTTCGACCAGCCGGTCAATTTCGTAACTCTCCTGCTTAATCAGACCGGAATCAGGACGGTATAAAATCCAGCCGTGTGCAACTGATGGCATTGCTGTTCCCCTTAATAAATTAGAAATCAGAAATTATTATTACCTTTATTATCACCTTGTTTTGTTCTAGCTAGTCCAGCTCAGCATATCATGGATTACCGACCATCGTGGTTTTTTGTTCTTGCTGGCCTGCCCGAGTATCCAGTATTTATAGGCTCGATTTGTCAGCCCGGCTTTGGTCTGGTATTGCAACCAGGTATTAATAAAATTCTGCCATGCGAGTTGTTGTTTCGGCAGGGCAAAACCCACTGGTGATTTTATTTTTAAACCCTTAGGTACCACTACCGTCCAGTCCGGATAAATTAATGTCCAGGCCGAGGCGGTTTCTGCGGTATATAACAGGGCATCAATTTGTGGATATTTCTCTTTGAGAAAGTCCCTTATGCCTGTTATTTTAATAATTCTGGCATGAGGGAAAGCAACTTGTCCGGAGCCTTCTTTAAATCGGAATGCAGTGGCACCGAGTGTAAGCCGTGACATCTGTAGAATATTACTGTAATCGGCAAAGGCATTTCTACGATTATCAGGTACAATCAGCGCCAGATTTTCGTCCAGATAGCTATTGGAAAAATTAAATTGCAGCGCACGTTGAACACTGATACTGATACCGCCGACAGCAATATCAATCGTACCATTAGCTAATGCGGTACTTACGTTATTCCAACTGATTTTTACCAGTTTCAGTGAAACGTTTAAATCATTAGCCAATGCGTGCATGAGCTCCATATCATAACCGACTACCTTGCCATTTTTATTTCTGAAGGCAAATGGCAGGCGGTTACTAAAATAGCCTACGCGAAGTGTGCCGCGTTGCCGGATGATATCCAGCCTTGCTTTATGTAGCTCATTATCATCCAGTGGTTTTAGTTCAGTTGTTTGTTTCACTGTTGCCTGTTTACCCGACAGATCCAGAGCAATTAGTTGCTGATAACCGGTATAGTGATAGGGGATGGTGTGGCTTAATAGTTTTCCCAGACCAATCATTATCATTGTGCTGATAAGCAGACTGACGGCAGCCACTTCAAATAGCCTGCGCCATTTCAGCTTATTCATCATTGCACAGGCTCCCATCAGACTGATAACAATGCCATGTAAAGCGGCCATAGCGGTAGCAAAGCGCATGGTAAACACACTACCAAGCAGATAGAGCTGGAACATATCACTGGGCAGTTTGAAAGAATCCAGCATAAATGGAATAGCAACGGCCATCGTGCCAAATGAAGACAGGGCTCCCATAACAGTAAAAGCAGGATATTGTGCGGGGCTTAATGGCGAGCCAGTGAACCAGGCGGCAAACATAATAAAACCAATACCCATCAATGTACCAACACTGGGAAAACTGTAGGCGGTGGG
This sequence comes from uncultured Thiotrichaceae bacterium, assembly GCA_964466455.1. Taxonomy (GTDB): domain Bacteria; phylum Pseudomonadota; class Gammaproteobacteria; order SZUA-229; family SZUA-229; genus S010-25. The sequence continues at coordinate 18,738 of CAYXNL010000029.1, read as the reverse complement.
TACCAGTACATCAATGGTTGAATTAGCTTCCTTACTATCAAGTTTATGGTCATGAATTAGTTGTTTGGCGCGTTCGGCAATCATTGGCAATACCACCAGTACGGTACCCGTGGCAAAGGCAGTAACCATAGCGAGGCGGGCATCTTTTAAAACCTCGCGATAGGACAGTGGGGTGGCCCAGGCAACCAGCATAGGCAGGGTAAAAATAGCAAATATCAACCACAGTACAAGATATACCCAGAGGTATATCTGTAACCGGCTTAATGCTGCAACATCCAGCGTACCAGCAGCGGCAGCGGAAAGAGCAAAAATACCAATCGGTGCCGATTTAGCCACCACTGAAGCAATTTTCATTAAAGCATCACTCAAGTTTTGCAGACTGAGTAAAAAATTGTCTTTATTTTTTACTGTAATCATGGCAATGCCGAGGAAGATACTGAATAGCACAATTGCCGGTACCAGCGTATTTGCCATAGAGTAAAAGGGGTTGGCCGGGATATACAGATTTAATAAATTCAGTGGTGGGGTTTCGCTAACCATAGAGGTACTGAAAAAGGATGCTGAGGTCCAGTTTGGATAGGCCAGCGGCAGTAATAATAACGATAACATCGTCAGCGTCCAGATAAATAAAATCAGTAATCCACCCTTAATACCGATACGTTTTGCCATGGACATATCCAGCCGACCCAGACCACCAATTAATGACACTAGAATGTATGGTATAACCGTCATTTGTAAAAGTTTTATATAGATATTACCGAGAAGCTCCAGTTTGCCTGCTGGTTCACCAAAGAAAATTCCCGTACCTATGCCAAGTATCAGACTGGCAATAACACGTTGGAAGGGGGAAAGTTTGAGAGGGTTGAAAGTCAACGAGAATCCTTTTTTATTTTTACCGATTTGCGTATATTACGTTAACAGGTAGCTGATTACATAATTTTAATTGCCAGTCAGGTTACAACGATCACTCGTAGTGCATCCAGACGAAGTCTGGTCGCGTCCAGTACCTGAGTCAGCGAAGCTAACTGCTGTTCAAAAAAGGCAATCTCATCCGGTCTTATATTAGGATTTATATTAGAAAGATATTTTAACCTATTGATTTCATTATTTAATGATTCATTTGCTTCTTTGTGTGCCAGAGCGAGAACCTGTTTTGTTTTTATCTCACCATACTGCTCACATCGTTTTAGCATGGCCTTTAGTATGCGATTTTTTGCCTTGATAATTTTATTACCAATACCAGTTTCTACAAATTGATGCATGGTATTAATCTGTTCGTGGCTCAGTTTCTGATATTGATCGATGCCACGCTCATCGCAGAGGACACGTATCATGGTGGGAGGCAGATAACGGTGTGTCTGTAAGTTACCAATCGGTGGCGCTTCAAGTGAGAACAGGCATTCAAGCATGAGGCTACCCGCTTTCATACCGTCATACTTTATTGCAGTAACAGCAGTGTTGCCGTTTTCATTGGTTAATACCATATCCATAGCAGTGTTGCATAAGGGATGTTCCCAGGTTATAAAATTAGTATCCTCAAAGGTTAGTGCAATCTGGCGATCATAGGTAATCGTCATCCCTTCATCAGCAAGCCCCGGAAAGTGGTTAATCATGTGTTCGGTAGGGGTGATGATATAACAGGCTTCACTATGAATATCACAGTCAATACCGAAGCAGTCAAATACGCTATCCATGTAATCGGCAATGGTTGATTCGGCATCCTGTTTTACCGCCCGTTCTTTTAAAGATGAAGCCAGCAGTGGGCGGCAGGAATTGTATTCCAGCAGCCGATCGCGGCCACGGTGTAGTGTTTCAGTAAGTTCCTGCCGGTATTGACGGGTTTCAGCAATCAGTTTTTCAAGCCGCAGCGGATGTGTCTTATTATGTACATCAACAAGTAGAGCATGAAGCTGATCTCTGACGCATTGATAAACAGAATGTCCGGCAGGGCAGGTGTGTTCAAACGCCTGTAGCCCTTCATGATACCAGCGAAACAAATCTTGCTGTGCGCTGTTTTTAATATAGGGTACGTGTATTCTGATTGTTTGCGTCTGTCCTATACGATCCAGCCGCCCGATACGTTGTTCAAGCAGATCTGGGTTAATCGGCAGATCAAAAAGGATCATGTGGTGTGCGAACTGAAAGTTGCGTCCTTCACTGCCTATTTCGGAACAAACTAATACCTGACTACCGGTTTCATGATCGGCAAAAAAAGCCGCCGCACGGTCACGTTCAACGATACTCAACCCCTCGTGAAAAGTGGTTGCATGAATAGCAGTGTGTGCTTTCAGGTGGTGGGTTAAATCCAGCGCGGTGCTGGCATGTGCGGCAATTACCAGTACCTTTTGCGGGTAAAGCTCATTTAATGTCTGTTGTAACCAGTGAACTCGCGGGTCAGTTGCGAGCCATGTTGCAGAATGGTTTTTTTTCTGAAAGTTCTGCTCAGGATGAAGACAATCAGAAAGGACATTATCTGTACTGGCTAAATAGCTGTCATCGCAATCAAGTGGGCAGGCAATAAGCTCACGTTGGGCAAAGCCCTGAACGGCAGCTCTTGTATTACGAAATAATACACGACTGGTACCGTGGCGGTCGAGCAGGTGCTCAACAATCTGCTGACGTGCTGCATCGGCCAGTTTGCTGTCTGATACATTAAACACAGCATTGAGCAGATTTCGGTTATCTTCCCCCAGTGTTGCATTCAGTATGCGGTAATCATTTTCGTCCAGCAATGCACCATTAAGTAAATGTTCGACCACCTGCGCGACTGGCTGATATTTTTTCTCTTCTATATTGAACTGTGTAAAGCTGGGGAAACGGTCCGGGTCGAGCAGTCGTAGCCGCGCAAAATGGCCCTCCTTGCCAAGTTGTTCCGGTGTCGCCGTCAGCAGTAAAACACCGGGGGTCTGGTTAGCAAGCTGTTCGATATGCTGATATTCCCTGCTAACGCCAGTGCTGGAATATTGCAGGTGGTGGGCTTCATCCACTACCATCAGATCCCATTGTGCCTGTAGACACTGTGTAAAATATTCTTCATTGCTGCATAAAAAATTCAGGCTGCACAAAACCAGTTGCTCGGAAAGAAAAATATTGCTGAAATTACCGTCATCCAGAATATCCTGACAGCGGTTTTCATCAAAAATTTTAAAGTGCAGTGTGAAACGTCGCAGCATTTCCACCAGCCACTGATGCACCAGTGTTTCCGGTACAATAATCAGTACCCGCCGGGCGCGTTCAGTCTGTAACTGATGATGCAGAATCAAACCGGCTTCAATGGTTTTACCCAGTCCGACTTCATCGGCAAGTAACACTCGGGGAGCGTAACGTCTGGCTACTTCGTGTGCAATATACAACTGGTGACTGAGCAGGCTGGTACGGCAGCCAGTTAAACCGTAGAGGTCCGATCGAGACAGACGATTTTGTGCTGCCAACGTCAGGTAGCGTAATTCAAACCATTTTTCAGGGTCGATCTGACCACTGAACAAACGCTCTGCCGGTCGATTAAGCTGGAGAAAATTATCCAGTGCCGATTCAGCTAGCGTAGTATGGTGACCGGTTTTATCCGTACCGCTATAAAACAGCAAACCCTCTTCGTCATCTACCTGTGTAATTTTCAGTGTTGTTCCGTCATGGCTTTGTATTGTATCTCCTACGCTAAAAGCTACGCGGGTGAGGGGGGCGCTCTGACGGGCATAGGTACGTGTCTCCCCGCTGGCAAGAAAAATAACGGTAATCGTTCGCACTTCAATGCTTAGAACGGTACCCAGACCCATCTGTAGTTCAGCATTACTAATACAACGTTGTCCGGGAAGAAAATCATGCACGCGATAGCTACTCATCAGCAAAAATGTGCATATTAGCAAACTCTAACGCGCGAAGTGCAGCTATATTCTGCCTGAGGTAATGGACTAAAGAGGTATGATAGACTTATCCAGAGATACCCTGGATCTGACTGCGGCCACTCAGGTACAATCGCGGTGAATCAGTATTATTATTCCAACCCTGTCACCCAACCAGACGCTTTTTATGCATATACCTCTGTACGTTATTTTCGGCTGGCTTGCCTCGATTTTTACAACACTGATTCTGCTTCCACAGATTATTAAAGTTATTAAAAGCAGGCGCACAAGGGATGTTTCGATGTCGATGCTGGTTCTTTCCGCCATTGGCAACGGTTTCTGGGTTTTGCATGCCTCAATAACCGGCAATCATCCGTTACTGGTCGGGGCTTCACTTATTTTTGTGATGAGCCTTTTACTTATGATTTTAAAATTTAATTTTGATAAAAATGGTTAATGCTGAACATTTCTATTTCTCGAAGAAGAAATCCCGCAGCTACTATAATAGATGATACATATAGATAGAATCTGTCGAAATAATTAACATGTTATATACCGTCTGTCGGATATAACGAATAATAGATGTCGATTACCCAAAGATATTGTTGAATTTTCGTCAGAATTTTTCTATAGTTAGGCTGTCAGCGAAGATCTTCTTCCTGAAGAAATACAGGTATTTCAAATTAATTTATCTATATCAATGAGATATAGATGTATCTTAAAGGAAATACTTGATCTGTCGGCTCTTCCGCTGACATTTAAAATACCCAAAATACTGAAATTACAAAACTGCTTAACCACGAAACTGAGTTATATCTTGCATTGACCTGTTAAAAAACATTGTACGGGTTTTTATGTATTTACTTGATGTTAGTGGTTGTGTTGTAACCATATTGTTTTTGGAGTATTTGGTATGAGCTGTCATATTCAATCAACAGTAAAGAAATCGTCGGGCGCACGAACGTCAGCAAAAAAAGATCATGCCCTTCTGACCGAAGGACTCTATACCTGTCTGAATGAACACCTGATGATTCTGATGAATCAGATGTTAAACACAGCCGGTGACCGGCTGTTTAATTTATCTGAGAAGGCTGTATCGAACGAAAAACAGATGATTTATCTGGACATGATTCGCCTTATCAAAGGGGAACGCACCACAATCAATAATCAATTTTTTATTTCATTAAACCAGTCGCTCGGCCAGAAAAATACAAACCAGAACACAGATAACAGTGATGAACTATCACTGGTTGAACAAGATGAAATGGAAGAAATGGTTGCCATTACTACAATACATTCACAGGCAATGAATTTATTTGGTGAGGAGGTTAACCATCTTCAGGCACGTCTGGAATATCTGGAAATAAGTGGCGTTAGCATATTTGAAAAAGATGCGATTGAACCAAAAGCTTTATGTGAGGTATTTAAACAGACACTGGATCCTTTAGACTTGTCGATTGAAACAAAACTGGTCTTTTACCGCTTATATAACGACATGATTAATATTAAACTGGGTGTGCTTTACCGGTCACTGAATGAATTATGTATTAAGGCAGGTATACTACCCGAGATTGTTCTAAAAACATCCAGAGTTGATAGCTTTGAAGAAGAAGATGAAAATATTTCGCAAACGGTAAGAAAAGCAAAAGATGTTAATAATCCTTCTGGTTATACATCATCTAGCCATGCCGGTGCGGGTTTGACTTCAGGAGAGGCTTCTACGGCGTTAAACCAGAAAAAAAATGCCGGATCTAATACAGGCAGGTCTAATGCAGGCCGATCTAATACAAACAGGTCTAATGCAAACATGTCTACTACAGACAGGCTTAATACGGAGCCTAATACATCATCTAATGCAGGTAGTGGTGCTACCGCTACCAATACAGATCTTTCTGATAATTCACTTTATGCAAAAACAAACCGGGTTGTTGCACAATTTTTAAATGGAGATGCGATAAAACAGGGGCCAGGCATTCCCGAGTCTTTTTCAAAAATAGCAAGTGAAACAGCCGCAGACGGGAAAAATTATTATCCACGCAAAGAGGTTATGCGTGCCCTGTCACGGTTACAACACTCATTAATGCAGGAAGTCGTCGAGCAGACGAATGCGAATGAAGATTCCTGTACATTTAATGCCCAGTTAATTGATACCAAATCAATAAAACAGGAACTGCTGGCTGATATTGGAAATCAGAATGGCGGTATGGTAAATAAACAGGTTAATGTCCTTGATGAACGTAGTATAGATTTTGTTGGAATGATGTTTAATGTGATAACCGAAGATGAAAGTATTTCAGGTGTTATCAGCAATCTTATAATGCGCCTGCAAATTCCGGTAATTAAAGTAGCCATGCTGGACCAGAATTTATTTACTGATGAAAAACATCCGGCTAAAAATGTATTAAATCTGGTATCTGATGCTGGCAAAGGTGTTACCAGTGAAGAAGACCGTGTCTATAGTGAAATTGAAACTATTGTTAACCATGTTATAGAAACCTTTGATATTGATATTGGTATCTTTGAAGAAGCAGTTGAAGAGCTTGAACAGCTTATTGTCAGTGAAGAGAAACTGGTAAAAGAAACCGAGCGTGCAGAGCAACGAGCTATTATTAAAGCCCATGCACGTGACGTTGTTGTTAGTAAACTGAAAATCCTTTCATCAAAGAAAAAACTACCGAAAAAAATCCGGCCACTGGTATTAAAACACTGGGCAAGTATGATGCTAAATAATTATATCAGGCATGGTAAAGATAGCGAACAGTGGGTGCAGTCCGTTTTACTACTGAAGCTGCTGCTTAAGTGTATGCAGCCGATAAAAGGAAAAGAACAATATATATTACTAAAAAATAATCATCAGGTTCTTGTTGATGCCGTAAATGAAGGGCTGTATGAAACAAAACAGAACAAAGAAGAAATTGATCATCAAATTCAGTCTTTAAAACATTTATTAACAAAAAGAATTGATGATTATAGTTTTGAACAGATACAGACGCAGACTGACATAGCAGACTCTGTTACTGATAATAAAGTTACAGATAATACTGATACTGCTGATACTACTAATGTTGTGGCATTCCATGATATAAGAGAAAAGGACAGTATAAAATCTGTACGGGAAGAAACAGCAGAAGAGAAAATATTTATCCCTATTGATGAAGATAATGAATCTCTGGATAAGGAAGCAGAGGAAATACAGAAAAAAGCAGATCTTGCCAAAGAGAAAATTGCACGTCTGGGTTCGCAGGCGCGTCCTGGTGACTGGTATGAAGTTTATAATGGAGAAGATAAAGCATTACGTCGGCTGAAACTTTCCGTTATTTTAACCGAATCAGCAAAACTTATTTTTGTGGACCGCCGTGGCGTTAAGGTAATTGAAAAAGATGCCAGTGAATTCATTGATGACATGGAAAATGGCCGATCACGCTTGATTGCCGATCATTCAGCATTTGACCATGCGTTAGGTAAGGTAATTAATGCGCTGGCGGCGTAATTACATGGTTGCTCAAATATCACGGCTGTTCTGTTAATCTCTTCTTCCTTCAGGAGAGGGTTATTGAAATTCCATTTGATATATTATAAAATACTAATATCCATTAGCTACCTTTATATCACTGGATTTCAATATGTATCAGGACTACAGTTGCCAATTTCTCAAAAAATTATTACAGCAGGGCGCGCAGTTAATAGATGTGCGTTCCAATGTTGAATACGCTCGCGGTGCGCTTCCCGGCGCGGTAAACATGCCTGTTGATCGTTTTCAGATATACAAAGATGACATTGACCAGGGGAAGCCAGTGTTGCTGTATTGCAGATCTGGCCAACGCTCTGAAATGGTCAAACGATTCCTCGAGTCCCTGGGATTCAAACAGGTGCATAATATCGGCAGTTATCAAAAATTTGTCGGTTGTTAGACCGGTACAGGTGTAAGTTGTGCCGTTGGAAGAATGAACAGCTAAGTCGTTCCAGTTCTGGTTAAATTGAGATACAAGGTTCCCAGGGTCGGTTTCCGACCTTTTTTATTGCGGGGATGAACGTGGTATGCTTCGCAGCCGATGAAAACCCGTGATTTCCATTATGATCTGCCCGAAAAGCTGATTGCACAGTTCCCCTGTGAGCAGCGAACGGGCAGTCGACTATTACATTATGACCGCGCTGATCAATCGGTACATCATTACCATTTCCGTCATATTCTTGATCTGCTGAAACCAGCAGACTGTCTGGTTTTTAATAATACAAAGGTGGTACCCGCCAGACTTTATGGTCATAAAATAAGTGGGGGTAAAGTCGAGATACTGATCGAACGCTTAATTGATACCCATCATGCACTGGCTCATATTCGCGCCAGTAAAACCCCAAAACCGGGAGCATTCATTGAATTAAGTAGTAATGGGGAACCAGGTAATGGGCAAACACAGCATTATTCCCTTCAGGTGAAAGGCAGAGAAGGCGATCTGTTTATTTTATACAGTGAAAACCATGCGCTGGCAACTATTATGGAACAGATTGGACACATGCCATTACCGCCGTATATAGAACGGGCTGATACCCATAACGATTTCTCCCGTTATCAAACCGTATATGCTAGCAGCCCAGGTGCCGTTGCCGCCCCCACAGCAGGATTGCATTTTGATGACGCTATAATGCGCGCTCTTACTGAACGGGGAATATCGACTGCATTTGTTACCCTGCATGTTGGCGCAGGTACTTTTCAGCCAGTACGTACGCAAACTATTGAAGCTCACCAGATGCATACTGAAACACTTAGTGTGCCAGCAGAAACGGTCAGCCGCTGCCTGGAAGCTCGGGAAAAGGGTGGGCGCATTGTGGCGGTGGGGACAACAGCGGTACGCTCACTGGAAACTGCTTCACAAAGTGGCGCGCTAACGGCGTATGAAGGGGAAACGCAGATTTTTATTTATCCGGGCTATCAGTTTAAAAGTGTTGATGCCATGCTAACAAATTTTCATCTACCACAATCTACTCTGTTAATGCTAATCAGTGCCTTTGCGGGTATAGATAATATTAAACATTGCTACCAGCAGGCAATTGAGCAGGAATACCGTTTTTTCAGTTACGGCGATGCCATGTTTATCAGTTAAATGTTTACCCGTTAGATTAGGGAAGTACGCGCTTTAATCATTATATTTTAGGTTAAAAATACATAATAAACTATTGATGTTATTTGAATTATTAAATAAAAATAGAAATGCCAGACGCGGGCGATTAACTTTTGAACGCGGCACCATTGAAACCCCGGCGTTCATGCCAGTGGGTACCTATGGCACGGTAAAAGCCATGACCCCAGAGGAGTTGCTCGACCTGGGTACAGAAATTATTCTCGGTAATACCTTTCATTTAATGTTGCGTCCGGGTACAGAAATTATTCGCCAGCATGGTGATTTGCATAATTTTATGCACTGGCAGAAACCTATTCTGACCGATTCCGGTGGCTTCCAGGTATTCAGTCTGGCGAAGATGCGAAAAATCACTGAACAGGGCGTGATTTTTCAGTCACCTATCGACGGTCAAAAGGTTGAACTGACACCAGAATATTCGATGCAGATACAGCAGGACCTGGGCTCCGATATTGTGATGATCTTTGATGAATGTACACCCTATCCGGCAACGGAAACGCAGGTACGTGAATCTATGCAGCTTTCCCTGCGCTGGGCACAACGCTGCCATGATGCACATGGCGATCATTCCTCTGCCTTATTTGGTATTGTGCAGGGAGGAATGTATCCGGCATATCGAGAGGAATCAGTAGAAGGTTTATTGGGCATTAGTTTTGATGGCTACGCTATTGGTGGGCTATCGGTTGGTGAGCCGGTAGCAGAACGTAACCAGGTGCTCGATTTTACCGTTCCGGCATTACCCGCTGATAAACCCCGCTACCTGATGGGAGTAGGTCGACCGGAGGATATTATTGAAGCGGTGGGTCGGGGCATTGACATGTTTGACTGTGTCATCCCGACGCGCCATGCGCGTACCGGTTTTCTTTATACCTCGGATGGTATTGTAAAAATACGCAACAGCCGCTATCAGAACGATACCCTCCCCATTGATGAGCAATGTGGCTGCTATACCTGCCGTCATTATACGCGTGCTTATATACGTCATCTGGATAAATGTGGTGAAATACTTGGCGTAAGGCTGAGCACTATTCATAATCTGCACTATTATCAGACACTAATGCGCGATATTCGCCAGGCGATAGAAAAGGATACATTTAACGTATTTACTGACCAATTCTATGCAAAAAGAGCACAGAACACGGCTTGAATTTGTGGCATAATAGCGCGCCAATAAATTGCATTATTAGCTTCATGGCTAATTGGTAGTTTTATTTAATCCGACCTGTTTTACTTAAATTGAGGCTTTTTCATGAGTTTTTTTATTTCTGACGCTATCGCTGCAGCACCCGGTTCTGCAGTAACATCCGGCCCGCTGGCCTCACTAATTTTACCGATCGGTTTAGTGGTTCTATTTTATTTCTTCATGATCCGTCCACAAAGTAAACGTCAAAAGGAACATAAGCAGATGATAAATGAACTGCAAAAAGGGGAAGAAGTTTTGACCACTGGCGGCGTCCTCGGTAAAGTAACCGGACTGGATGATAACTTTATTACCCTTGAAGTCAGTAAAAATGTTGTCATCAACGTACAGCGTAGTGCAGTACAGACAGTCATGCCCAAAGGCACGATTAAAGAACTGAATAACTAATTCTACCCATAACTTACTTATCATATTATTATAAATTATTAATACCCTCGGTAGTATGCTGTAACTGACGGTTTCCGCCAGAAATATACCGGGTATAAATACTAGTTTTTAGAAAAAGGCCGGTCATGTTGAATCAATATCCATTATGGAAATATATTCTTTTAGTTGTTGTATTACTTGTGAGTGCAATCTATGCGGCCCCGAATCTATATGGTCAGGATCCAGCATTACAGGTTACCCACCGTACAAGATCACTTACCATGCAAGACCAGTTGCTGGCGCAACAGATTTTAAAGAAAGACCATTTAGCCTATAAATCCATTGATCTCAAGCATGGCAAGCTGCTTATTCGTTTTTATGATGAGGAAACTCAGTTAAAAGCAGCCGATCATTTAAAAACGGAACTTGGTCCACAATATCTTGAAGCACTAAACCTGGCACCAGCAACACCAAAATGGTTACGTGATATAAATGCCGAGCCGATGTATCTGGGGCTTGACTTACGTGGTGGCGTACATTTTCTGATGCAAGTTGATATGGATGCGGCAATCCATCGTCTACAGGACAGTCTATTATCGGACATGCGCAGCTATTTGCGTGAAGAAAGTATCCGTTATCGAGGCGTCAGACGAGATAAAAACACACTGGAAGTCAGCTTTCGCAATTTGAAAAATTTAAAACGTGCAGAAGATAAGTTACCGCATCAGTTTAAAGACCTTAACTTTACCGAACATGATGACAAACTGACAATAAGCGCGGTACTTACTGAAACCGCAGCGCGAAATGAAAAGAGATCCGCATTGCAACAAAACATTATCACCCTGCGTAATCGTGTTAACGAACTGGGTGTAGCTGAGCCAGTCATTCAACAGCAGGGAGACTCACGAATTGTCGTACAGTTACCTGGTATTCAGGACACGGCTGAAGCGAAAAAAATTCTTGGTGCTACGGCAACACTGGAATTTCGTATGGAACAGGGAACAATGACCGATGCCAGCGAAGCAGAAAAATCCGGACGGATCCCTTTAAACGCATTGCTATTTCATGAGCGTAACGGTACACCTATCCTGCTTAAACGACGCGTTATCGTTACCGGTGACCAGATTATTGATGCTGCCGCCACCATTGACAGTCAGAGTGGCACCCCAGCCGTCTCTATTCGCCTCAACGGGAAGGGCGCAAAGAGAATGGGGGAGATTACGCGTAATAATATCGGTAAACCAATGGCTGTAGTCTATATCGAAAATAAAATGGTAACCAAGCGGGTAGGGAAAACCGTTACCAAACACCGTGTCATAAGCAAAGTAGTGATTAATGTAGCAACCATCCGCGGTCAATTCAGTTCCCGTTTTCAGATTACCGGTCTGAAATCAGAAGAGGCGCACGACCTTGCATTGTTATTGCGTGCCGGTTCCTTACGCGCACCAGTAGACATTATCGAAGAACGTACCGTAGGGCCAAGCCTGGGACGTGATAATATAAGAAAAGGTTATATCTCTGTTGTAATCGGTTTTGTGCTGGTACTGGTATTTATGGCCGGTTATTACAAAAGTTTTGGTATGATCGCAAATGCGGCACTGACTGCAAACCTGGTTATTATTGTCGCCTTACTTTCGCTGTTGCAGGCGACCCTGACGCTACCGGGTATTGCGGGGATTGTACTAACCATCGGTATGGCGGTAGACTCAAACGTGCTTATTTTTGAACGTATAAAAGAAGAATTGCGACTGGGGAATACACCTCAGGCAAGTATTTATGCCGGTTATGAAAAAGCATTTAGCACCATTACCGACTCAAACGTTACCACGTTACTTGCAGCAGTTGTGTTATTTTCACTGGGTACCGGACCAATTAAGGGCTTTGCTGTAACCCTGAGCCTGGGTATTTTAACTTCCATGTTTACCGCAATTACTGGTACACGAGCTATCGTGAATCTTTTGTATGGTAATCGTGAAATCAAGAAACTGCGTATATAACGCAGCTAGATTAAAAGCAGATACAATCCGTATTACTAATTTTTATTGCGATTGAAAAAATTCAGGAAAGTTTATGTCAAAACAGGCTTATTTAAAAACTATTAACTTTATGGGGCAGCGCAAAATTGCTCTGGCTTTTTCTCTATCTTTAATCATTCTGGCTATTTTTTCCATTGCAACAAAAGGCTTAAATCTAGGCATTGATTTCACTGGGGGTTATCTCATCGAGGCCAACTATGACAAAGCTGCCAATTTAGAAGCTATACGTAAGGCGATGACAGTTGCCGATTTTAAAGATGCACAGGTACAGAATTTTGGTACCTCAAAGGATATTCTGGTACGTATAGCACCACGAGCTAATATCAACAAAGCCAGTATTGGTGATGTCGTATTAAAAGTACTGAAATCAGTTGGCGATGGAAAAGTGAAGATGAGACGTGTGGAGTATGTCGGGCCACAGGTAGGCAGCGAGCTCCGTGATCAGGGTGGTATTGCCATGCTGGTCGCCCTTGGCGGTATTCTTATTTATGTCAGTTTACGCTTTCAGTTTAAATCGGCCTTAGGCTCAATTCTGGCACTGGTGCATGATGTAATCATAACCGTCGGTTTTTTTGCTTTTTTTCACCTCGAATTTGATTTAACCGTGCTTGCAGCCATACTCGCCGTAATCGGTTATTCACTTAATGATACGGTAGTTGTACTCGATCGCATCCGTGAATCTTTCCGGAATATTCGCCGTACCGGCACGGAAGAGATTATCAACCTGTCCATTACTCAGACACTGTCACGTACCTTAATGACATCCTTTACCACCATTCTGGTACTGATCTCATTATTTGTATTCGGTGGCCAGGTTATACATGGTTTTGCTACGGCACTATTAGTTGGTGTCTTTATTGGTACATATTCATCTATCTATGTAGCCAGTAGTTTATTAATGCTGATGAATATAAGCAGACAGGATTTCCTGGTCGCAACCAAAGAACAGATTATGGATGATCGTCCTTAACTGAAATAACGCATGGTTGTCGTGAAACCTGGTTAAGGCGTTTTCTCAATGCTTGTTGCGGGATTATTAATTTATTTCAGCTTTATTGTTACACACCCGATACGGTAAGATGAATGGTGTTCGATCCACCAGTAGCTCCTTGGTGTTTGGCGCTCGACCGGGTCTTCCAATGCACGGGTTGTTCGCTTAATAAAGAAACCTTATCTTTGATTCTCTGTACTACCTGTTGAGCAGCCTGCGGGCTATCTTGTGTAATGTAATCCCTGACAGATATCAAATCCAAAATAGCACTCTTACTAAGGAGAACGGTAATTAGACGACACTAAAAACACTGTATTTACTGAAGAGGACATTCAAAATCCATATTTCAATTTTCCTGTCCACCACATTTCGGACATTGGGGGTATTTGACTGAAAACGAGCAAAAAGCGAGAGTACGGACATTAAAAATTCAGGTGATTTATTAACTAAAAATCCAGAAGCTGGAATGCCAGGCCCTGATGAAGACTGTGAGGAGTTTAGAGATTTATATGCTTCCTTTGGTAAAGGTGGATACACTATTCGCTATCGTGTCAAACAACAAATTATCGTTATCGTTCGCGTATGGCACAGTCGAGAAGAACGTTCTTTAGGCCCTGACTAAAAAGGTTCTATGTTAACCATCCCTGGTAAGGTGTCTTCAAAAATAAACGCTAGGAGCCTGTCCGAGAATAGATGACCTACTGCGACCAAGCGAATTTTGGCCTGTTTTCCCGACTAAATTCGATAAATATTAATATATCGATAGAAAAGGTGACGGAATTGATTTTTATTCTTTAATGGGCTACAATGTAGCACATATTAAAGGGGTGAAGGTTATGGCTGAAAATGCAGTTGTTCGTGCGCGTATTAACGAGACTATAAAAGAGGAAGCAGCAACGGTACTGGCAACAATGGGTTTGACGGTATCAGATGCCTTTAGATTGATGTTAACGCGGGTTGCTATTGAAAAGACGTTACCTTTTGAGCCGCTAATTCCAAATAAAGAAACTATCCAGGCAATGCGCGAAGCGCGTAAAGGCAAGCTGGATAGTTTTGATAATGTTGATGATTTAATGGCTGACCTAACGAAGTGAAACTAGAGCGGACCAAAAAATTTAAACAGGATTATAAGCGAGAGTCTAAAGGTCGGCATCGTAAAACACTTGATGACTCTTTTATTGAGGTACTTAAGCTGCTGCTTAAAAATAAACCGTTGGCCGAAAAGTATAAAGACCATGCTTTAACAGGTGACTGGTTAGACCAGCGTGATTGTCATGTTAAACCAGATTTAGTATTGATTTATAGAAAACCCAATAAGAATATTTTACAGCTGGTGCGTATTGGTTCGCACAGTGAATTAGGTTTATAGTTATGGACACCATGAGCATCTTTACCGTATTCTGCTTTACCGTGACCGGGTAGCATGTGCTCCGGATTAAACGCACGAATTTTATCAATCGCTGCAACCCAGGCATTGGTATCTCTGAATATTGTGCCGCGGAGAGAGTGTAACCAGGAGCCTGTAGTACCACCGTTAGGGCTTTCTTGTACCTGGTATCGTTTGCAAGGCAAGGTCAAATGTATATACGCCGTCCAATGCATCATTTAAATTGTTTGCAACAAACGCGGCCTTATTAACAATAAGCGCATCAGGAAAATCAGCCTCTTTACGCTTATTGCCTACCTTTATGGTCTTTGTTTGTTTATAGTTGCTGAGTGCTCGCCAAACAGTTTGTCCATCTTCAAATATAATATTTGGTTCTGCAAATAATGTATTAATAACTTTTATTATCGATTCTTTATCAAGATTATATCTCTTGCCTTTAAGTGTCCAGATAGTTTCCGTCAGGACTATGTCAGTAATTAATACTTTGCTTTGCCCTGTAATAATAGATGATGCTTTTTTTGACTGACTGGCATCGTCATCAAGTAAATATCGAAGCAATACATTCGTATCAATAGCAATCATGAATTGAGGGCGCTTTGCAGTGAAGATTCATCACTCAAACGTTTATCAACTTTGATACCTTTTAATACGCCTTTAGCTGACCCAAAAGTACTTTTAATAATAGTGATATATCCGTTATTATCGACGTAGCTATTGTATTCATCGCCCGGTTCTATATGAGCCTGGCGGCATTGATCGATAGGTAATGTAATTTGTCTTTTTGCACTGACTTTAGGCATGAGATGCATCCTTTACTATTGCGTTATTAGTAAAGAATAACGCTATCATTACTTGTTGTCAACAACTCAAGTAATGATTAAAGGAATGTATAGAGTTACTTGCTGAGAATCCAAGAATAGGCCACAGTGCTGAAAAATTCTGCCAAATTATTTACGCTTCCCATTTGAAAGCCATGTGATTTTCTACAAGATATTTTCATCCTCAATTCTAGTGGTGAGGATACCGATACTGCATGAACGCATGGATCCTGAAAGACACATAGCTCAGCCTTAAAAAAAGACATTCAAAG
The DNA here is from genome assembly GCA_964466455.1 of uncultured Thiotrichaceae bacterium. Lineage (GTDB taxonomy): Bacteria > Pseudomonadota > Gammaproteobacteria > SZUA-229 > SZUA-229 > S010-25. The sequence goes on along the minus strand of CAYXNL010000029.1, from coordinate 2,693 downwards.
CACTGGCCTCAGTACCTCAGAACACCACATAAGAGACATTGGGGTAGTGTCTATTGGAGAATGATAAAAAATGTTATTTAACATAATATACATTATGCGCAGTCAGATAAAGACAATAATGTTGGATGTCTTCATTTGAATTGGTTGACCAAGCTAAGTACTAAAGTGGTCAACCATCAGTATTTATTATGACTTTAGATAAATTCACCGCTCTCGATTTTGCGTAAAATATCTACCACCTCCTTTACACTATGTTTTTTTGCCGCCACGTGCGTACATTGGCGTTAAATCGTCTGATTCCATTACCACTGCATTGTTTAACAAACGCGTAGTAAAATTTCTGATATATCCCAGTCACTCCCTGGCCTTAATCGCCAGATCCACACGTTGGGTAGCCTGGTATAAATGCCTCACTGAACACCACCAGTTCAGCGCCATTTTTTGCTGCCGCCTCAATGGTGTTAACAGTCTTCTGGATTGTTTTGTGCTTATCCAAAAAATCGGGGGACTTTTGTACCAGCGTTAATTTACTCATGTTTTTTTCTCTATTTTTGTAGCCACCAATAAGTCGTTATTTATTTAGTGCCAACGGCAACAATCATCTCACACGGGCCTTCAAATTGACCCTCGGTTTCAAACTGTGCCAATGCTTCTTCAATTTCACACCAGGCTTCATCTTGTTCCATATCTGACAAACCTGATAGCATTTGATGCAGCGCACCAAACGATTCCTGTTCAAACTGTAAGCACTCTGTTGCCGAAGAAACACGAACCGGTGCGCTGATAGTTTCTATGTCTATATTCTTAAATCCAGCTTCGGCAAAAACAGCCGCCAGTTTACCATCACCACCTAAACTGAACGGTCCCGGCTGTCCCGGCATGGGTGCAGGCAATTTTGCACGGCGGCGAATAATAGAAACAGGTATCGAAAAAAAAGCATTGGTTTCAGCGGTGGAATAGACCATCGCAGCAACTTTACCACCGGTGCGTAATTGTTGCTTCATGCCTGTCAACGCCTTTTGCTGGTCTGGAAAATAAATCAGACCGACACGGGATATGACCGCATCGAATGGGGCGACGGTTAATTGTGCCAGATTTTCACCATCTATCACCTGCGTCTGAACATTATTCAGACCAGCTAATTTTGCAGAGGTTGAAGCAAAATGCAAAATCTCTGGTGAAAGGTCTGTGGCCAGAACCCGCCCACTGCTGCCAACACGATTGGCTGCAGCCATAGTTTGCTCACCTGCACCTGCAGCTACATCCAATACACGACTACCCTTTTTAATTTCACACATATCGAGCATGGTCTCGGTCGCTGGACCTAACCATCGATTCAATAAAGGGCTCCAACGGTGCCAGGCTTCTGCGGCTGTATTCCACTGCTGTAATGTGGTTTGCTTATATTTAATCGCGTCAAATTGTGGTGGTTGTTTCGTCATTTCTCTCTCCTCAGCGTGTTGTTACTGTGAAATTTAAGTCTATGCTGATTATTTTTACTTACAATTCGCTATTAAAAGAAACATAATGTGCAAATATGCACAAAATAATGAATCAAGAGTACTGGCATTATGAACTGGGATGATTTGAGGATTTTTCTTGCTGTTGCTCGCACCGGTTCAATTAGTGGTGCGGCAAAATATCTGGAAGTGCAGCACTCTACGGTTTCACGGCGCATGCGATCACTGGAAGATAAACTGGGAACGCATTTGATCGAACGTAAAAAGACCGGCTATGAACTTACCCTGTCAGGTGAGAATATTAAACAGTCTGCACTTCGCATCGAAAAGGAAATGCTTGCTGTCGATGAAGCACTTTTAGGAAAAGATGCAAATCTGGTCGGTTCGTTACGAGTAACTACTATTAATAACATGGCCTCATCAGTATTAATGCCGATGTTCGCCCGATTTAGCGATAAACATCCGCAGGTTGATCTGCATATCATCGTTTCCAATATGGATGCCAGTCTGGCACAACGGGAGGCTGACATTGCGATACGTTTAACGAACACACCCACCGATACACTAATCGGAACACGTCTACTAACAGCGGCATCAACAATTTATGGTAGTCGCCAGTATATACAAAATATTAAAAAACAGACGCAAGAACCAAAATGGATTGGCGTTAATTGTTGTCTCTTTCATAAAACGTGGACCAAACAAAATTGCGGCCATCAGTCACATCATTTTTATAGCGACGATACTCTGGTTACACTAGCAGCGCTAAAAGAAGGTTTGGGCGTTTCTTTTTTACCGTGTTTTCTTGGCGATGCCGATCCATTTCTGGAGCGTTATTGTAAACCAGACCCGCAATATAATTTGGATCTATGGATTTTACTGCACCCAGATTTAAAACGAACAGCGAGAGTACTCGCATTCCGAGATCATATGATTCAGTGCATTCAGGGAAAAAAAGATTTATTTGAGGGAGTCCAAAAATAACTGAAAACAAACCACGATTATTATATTTGTATCTAGGAGGTATTAATCAATGAATGTTAGCTTAAGCTCAACCTTTGAAGCCTACATTCAAAAACAGCTGGATGAGGGAACTTATAACAACGCAAGTGAAATTGTCCGTGAAGCATTACGTCTAAAGATGCAGCAGGATGAAATATATCAAACTCGGCTAGAGTCTTTACGAGCGGCCATTATTCAAGGCGAAGAAAGTGGCGACTCTACTCCTTTTGA
>CAYXNL010000028.1:0-30279 GCA_964466455.1 uncultured Thiotrichaceae bacterium | reverse complement strand
GGAAAATAGACGGGTAAATAATTTTTTATCCTGTGCACTGAATGTGACCGGTATTCTTCACCCGGCTGTTCCTCGTTTATCCCATGCGTAAAATAAAACTGATAAAAATGGAAACAGGATGGAAAGCGCAGTTTTACGCGATGGCTTGTCCCTGTGAAGTATTAATGGAGACAGAAGATCAATGTCTGGCACGGAAACTGGGTAAAAATATTGCGCAGGAAGCCTGGCGTATTGAAGACAAATTCAGTCGTTATCGTCAGGATAATATTGTTTATAAAATTAATCATGCTGCCGGACAACCACTTGCTCTTGATAAGGAAACAACAGCATTAATCGGTTTTGCGGATGAGTTATATAATCTGAGTGAGGAAATGTTTGATATCACCTCGGGTATATTACGTCAGGTATGGACTTTTGATGGCAGTAATCATATTCCCTCACAGAAAACGATAAAACCTCTGCTTAAACACATTGGCTGGCATAAAGTGAAATGGAAGCCACCGGTATTAATTTTAATGGAAGGCATGGAAATAGACCTGGGTGGACTTGCTAAGGAATATGCCGTTGACTGCTGTGTACAGATAGCAAGAACGCTATGCAGCGAAAGTGTACTGGTAAATCTTGGTGGTGATCTCGCTGTTACCTGGGCAAGAAAAAATCATGCCTGTTGGTCGGTCGGTCGTTTGATAACCGGGTGTGATGAAGCGGTTGCGATGTTTAAGCTGTATACGGGTGCCATTGCTACCAGTGGTGATGCACATCGTTATCTGTTAAAAGACGGCGTGCGTTTAAGTCATGTACTGAATCCGAAAACGGGCTGGCCGGTGGAAAATCCACCGCATACGGTAAGTGTGGCGGCACCAACCTGTCTTGAGGCAGGTATGATGTCCACGCTGGCCCTGTTGCAGGGTGGTAAGGCAGATGCCTTTTTAAAGTTACAGGAAGTGGAATACTGGATTAACTAGGAGCCTGTCTGAGAATAAGTGTCGTTGCGAGGGGAAGTGGATTTGAGGCATATTTTTCGCTATTTTGAGGCGAATAGCACGGCTGTTTAACGAAAAATAGCGGGAAATATGACCAAATTTCACTTTTCCGCAGTAGGCACCCTGTTCTCGGACAGGTTCCCAGGGCTTGTCCCGGTAGTATTGCAGGCAGGCTTCAGGGGGTTTTGAATCGCTTAGGGTTTATTGGCTGTAAAATCTTATCCATGAATAAGTGATTCTCGAATAATTTTAATTACTGGTGCTGTTTGTGGTCGCACATTGCGCCAGATAAAAAATGATTCAGCTGCCTGTTCAACCAGCATACCGAGTCCATCAAAAACATCGGTAGCGCCATGTTGCGCAGACCATTGCATAAAAGGAGTTGGTTTTGCGCTGTACATCATGTCATAACTACAGGCAACCGGATTAAACAAGGTGTCGGGTAGCGATGGTAGTTCGCCATGCAGGCTGGCAGACGTGCCGTTAATCACGACATCAAAAGATATATTATCCAGTTCACTCAGGTCACAACCACGGATTCCGTCCGGGGCTGTATGGTTCATGCGGCTAAAATCATTTGCCAGAGTGATCGCTTTATGTCGGGTGCGGTTAGCGATGAGAAGGGAGTGGGGCTGTTGTTCCAGGATGGCTTCGAGTACACCACGCACCGCACCACCGGCACCAATAATAAGAACGGTTTTTTCTTTAAGCACAATCCGGTGGTTCTGGACGAGGTCACGTACCAGACCGATGCCATCGGTAGTGTCTCCGGATACGGAGCCATCAGCCTGCAACGACAGGGTATTAACTGCGCCTGCCAGGCTGGCACGTTTACTGTGTGTGTCGGCGAATTTCCAGGCATCGCGTTTAAAGGGCACGGTGACATTCATGCCTTTACCCTGATTAGCGAAGAAGACCCGAGCCGTTCGGTCAAACTCGCCGATATCGACATATTGCGTCGTATAATCTATGGGCTGCTTCGTCTGCCGGGCAAACAGATGATGAATCTGGGGGGATTTGCTGTGCGCAACAGGATTGCCGAACACCGCATAACGGTCAATATCTGTATTCATAATAGTGGTGGCGATACCGGGGTCGGATTAACGATTCTTGGTTAGCAATTTTCAGTTAGCGATTCTTAGTCAGCCATGTTGCTACTGTTTTGGCATAGTAGGTAAGAATACCATCTGCACCAGCACGTTTGATTGATAACAGACTTTCCAGAACGGTGGCTTTTTCATCCAGCCAGCCATTTTGTGCGGCAGCTTTTAACATAGCGTATTCCCCGCTAACCTGATAGACGTAAGTAGGCACGGCAAAATTATCTTTTACCCGGCGCACAATGTCCAGATAGGGCAGGCCGGGTTTAACCATAAACATATCGGCACCTTCTTCAATATCCAGCGCCACTTCACGCAGGGCTTCGTCTGAATTTGCCGGGTCCATCTGATAGCTACATTTATTACCACCGGCAAGGTTTGCTGCTGAACCGACTGCGTCACGAAACGGGCCATAAAAGCTGGAGGCATATTTAGCCGAATAGGCCAGAATCCGGGTATAAATATAATTTTCAGCTTCCAGCGCGGTGCGAATAGCGCCGATACGTCCATCCATCATATCGGATGGTGCGACAATATCAGCACCAGCCTGGGCATGGGACAGTGCCTGTTTTACCAGTACTTCAACGGTTTCATCATTTAAGACATAACCACTACTGTCAGTCAGCCCGTCCTGACCGTGACTGGTAAATGGATCAAGGGCAACATCGGTTATAACACCTAATTCGGGAAAAGCCTGTTTGAGCTGGCGGACGGCGTTCTGGGCAAGGCCGTCGGGGTTATAGGCTTCACGGGCATCCGCCGATTTTTTATCCGTTGAAACCACCGGAAACAGTGCAATCGCCGGAATACCCAGTGTCAGGCATTCCTGTGCTTCAAGCAGGAGCTGGTCAATACTGACACGTTCAACCCCCGGCATGGAGTCGACGGCTTCGCGCCGGTTCTTGCCTTCAAGGACAAACATTGGATAAATCAGGTCATTAACCTGTACTGTATTTTCACGCATTAAACGACGGGAAAAATCATCACGCCGCATTCGCCGCATTCGGGTTGCTGAATATTTACCGCTTATTGCCACTTCTCTGATGCTCCGCAATATTGAGTTCTGGTGTATTGTATCAGGGCGGTCAGGCCGTAGCATTATTTTGTCAAAAATATTTACAGAAGAGAAAAAATACAGACACTAACAAAGTTGATTTTTATGACTTTTAGATAAGGTGGCAAGACTGGAAATACTGGTAAAGTGTCATTTTATTGCCTATAGTAATAAGGGCACCTCTGAGGTGCTCATAAGTGAAAATGCAAAAAAATCGGGCGAAAACGGGTAGACAACGGTTTTGCCACAAAAAAATCGAATATATATTCGAAATCCTGATTATTCTAAAGATGCCCCGAGTTAAGCAAGGCATTTTTTAAGGAATTTCTGCATTTATCCTCCTTGTGTAGCAGATTCGGGATTTCCATAACGAGACTAAATCTTATGTCTGATGGCACATCTAAACAACGTATCCTTATTGTAGAAGAATCAGCCACGCTACGTTATATGCTTGGCAAGATAATTCAAAAACAGGGTTATGAGTTGTTCAGTGTAGATGGCTTCTCATCGGCTATTGAGACATTAAGTGGGGCTACTCATTATTTTCATGGTGTGCTGGTTGGTTGGCCAAATTATGAACACTTTGAGTTTTCTAAGGAATTACTGGTTTTTCTCGACCGTGAGCCATACAGTGAGGTACCAGTGATTTTGTTATCCAATGATGCAGAACTTGATCTGTTGAACTGGATGAGTACACGAAAATCAACGGCTCTGATTCCCTGGGAAAGTTATCAGGAGGTCGCAGCATCGCTACAGTCCATGTTGGCACCTCCGGTTAAACCGGTTATTGAAAAACCCCGCTCATTACAGCAGGGTAAACCGATAAAGGTTCTATTTGTAGATGATTCAAATAGTATTCGTGTTTACTATCAACGTTTACTGGAACGCAACCATTACGAGGTATTCACCGCATGTTCTGTGTCTGAAGCCTATGATATTGCCACTACCGAGCAGGTTGATATTGCAATTACTGATTATTTTATGCCCGATGAGAATGGTTATGTTCTATGTCAGCGCCTGCGTGATAATCCGGCTACCTCGGGTATACGCACAGCGGTGATAACCGGTACCTATCTTGATGCAGTCATTACTGACTGTCTACAGGCCGGTGCGATTGAGTGTATGTTCAAAAACGAAGCAGAGGAGCTGTTTATTGCTCGTATTGCAGCTATTCGTCGTTTTATTGAGATACAGCGTTCTATCGAAAAACAGCGTGAAAACCTGTCCGCGATACTTGAATCAGTAGGTGAAGGCGTTTTTGGCGTTGATAAGCAGGGCTGTCTCACCTTTATGAATTCTGCTGCTTTAACAGCACTTGGTCTGGATGAGGTGAAAACGGTGCTGGGTAAACAGGCCGCAGAAGTCTTTCATATCAGTGAGCAGGAAACACGAACTAATGATTTATTAAAAGAAGCTTATTTATCCGGCGAAAAACTGAAAAGCTGGGAAACTACTTTCAGGCATAGTAATGGTAAACACATCACCGTTGACTGTACGTTATTTCCGCTGGTGCTTGATAATAAGCTGGAAGGTTCTGTGGTTGCCTTCAGGGATATTTCCGATCGGAAAATGCTGGAGGAAAAGTTACGCTGGCAGGCTACTCATGATCACCTGACCAGCCTGTACAATCGACGCTATTTTGAAAATTATCTTGAAAGTGAAATTATGAAAGCGCAACGCACGGGTATTCTAAGTGCGGTAGTGTATATGGATATTGATCGGTTTAAATATGTGAATGATACTGCCGGACATGATACCGGGGATCGTATTCTGATTGATTTAAGCCAGATACTAACAAAATATTTACGCCGTTACGATGTGGCTGCACGTATTGGCGGTGATGAATTTGCAATTATACTCAAAAATGTTAATGCAGAACTTGCGATAAAACTCACTAATGACATACGACACGCTTTATCGGTTGTGCGAGTACGTCATGAAAAGGAAATGTATCATATTAATGCCAGTTTTGGTGTGGCAATAATGGATGAGGTTATGCTGGAAAATGGTACGATTACTGCGGGTGATTTAATGGCTAATGCAGATATTGCCTGCCATATTTCAAAACGAATGGGGGGTGATCAGACACATATCTATGAGAGGAGCAGTGACGAACGCAATATTATGGGAACGGAACTCGGCTGGTCGGCACGTGTGCGTGAAGCTCTGGCTGAGAACAGATTTGAGTTACATTTTCAACCAATTATGCAAATGAAGGATATCGACTTAATTAATCTTCCTGCTCAGGATGGTGTGTTGTGGCAACGACATTTAAAAGATACAGATAAGATTTATAGCTACGAGGTACTGGTACGGATGAAGGGAGAAGATGGTGAACTACATTATCCCGATAGCTTTATTCCGACAGCAGAACGTTTTAATCTCATGGTTGCAATTGATCTGTGGGTACTTGAACATTCCTTGCAGGAAATGGTATTAGTTGGTATTAGCACAAAAATAAGGTTATCAATAAATATTTCCGGCCATACTGTTGACAGTAATGAGTCGTTGGAAAAAATTAAACGTATAATAAAAAAATACGGGGTAAGTCCATCTGCACTGACATTTGAAGTGACTGAAACTTCTGCGATTGCCAATCTGGAACAGGCAAATGATTTTATTACCGAACTAAGAAAAATTGGCTGTCATTTTTCACTTGATGATTTCGGTTCGGGTTTTTGCTCTTTTGCACAATTGAAAAATTTACCAACGGATTATGTAAAAATTGACGGCCAGTTTGTAAAAAGTATGGCGAGAGGTGCCACTGATCGCGCTATTGTAACGGCGATGAATGATGTTGCACACTCACTGGGTCGTTATACCGTAGCTGAGTACGTGGAAAGCCCGGAAATTGTGCGGCTGCTGAAAATATGTGGTGTAGATAAGGTGCAGGGTAATTATATATCAGAACCCCTGACTGCTTTACCCACTGGTAATATTGTCAGTTTTTATAATAAAAAGGAGTCCGGTCAGGCAAGCCCGGTTTAAAATCCCACGCCTTTAGCTGATGGAATATTCATATCGGAGGGGGCTTCAGGGTAAAATGTTTTCTTCGTACTGCTTGAATACGCTACATAAACAGTCAATAGCTCGTTTAACCTTCTGTGGAACAAAACGTCTTTCCGGGTAAATAGCATGAACTTCATGTGCGGTTGGTTTGAAATCATCAAGGATCACCTTTAATCTTCCCTGTTTAACATAATTGCTGACATACCAGTCGCACAGTATTGCGATACCCAGTCCGGCAAGGGCAGCATCAGCAATAGTTTCCGGGCAGGATGCTTTTATCCTGCTATTGACCCGTACCGTTTCATCTCCACTTTGTGTGCTATGAAATATCCATAAATCAGGTGATGACTGCTGTGAGTACAGCAGGCAGTTGTGGTTTAATAGATCTGCCGGTTTTCTGGGGCGGCCATGCTTAATCAGGTACGATGGACTGGCGACAACCACTCTTGGACTCATGCCAATTTTACGGGCAATCAGGCTGGAGTCGGCCAGAGGCCCGACACGAATAGCGAGATCGATGCCCTCTTTTACCAGGTCAACATAGTGGTCATTAAATATCAGGTCGCAACGAATATCCGGATACTCGATAAGAAAATTACTCAGGAAAGGGATAATAAACGTTCGACCGAAGGCCGGGCTAGCGGAAAGACGCAGGGTACCGGTGGGTTTGATTTTACCTTTACCGATACTGGCTTCCGCCTCATTAAAATCATTCAATATGCGAATACAGTAATGATAATATTCATTTCCTGCTTCAGTGAGTTTTAATGAACGTGTACTGCGGTTAAGCAGTTTTGTGCCAAGGCGTGTTTCCAGGGCGGCTACATGCTTGCTTACGGTAGATTGAGACATGTTGGTTTCACGTGCCACAGCAGAAAAACTTTCTGCTTCTACAACACGACGAAACACTTCCATGCTTTGCATTATATCCATAAAAAATCTTTTATTATAATTGTTCAGAGATTCCCTATTCTCGGACAGGCTCCTGGCAGGGTTCTTCTGATTTATTCCAGATTAGAATGAATCATATTCTGGATTATGGTCTAATTTGTTGCAATGGATTAGTCTAATGTGTTTGCATGTATATGCAAGTTATTTTTTGCTGAGTAAATTAAAGAACTCAAAAGGTAAAACCATGACAATAAGTCCGGATCAAATTCCACAGCAGTGGAGCAGTATTGCCTCAGCGTATGAACGTGCATTTGAAAAACTCACCCGGCAATTTTCACAGGAAGCAATTAACCGGCTTGATATAAGCTCAGATGACAGGGTTCTGGATGTCGCGACCGGAACCGGTTCATTCAGCCTTGCCGCTGCACACACTGGCGCGCAGGTTCTGGCAACCGATTTCGCACCTGGAATGGTTGAGCGTTTAGAGCAGCGGTTGCGTGAGCAGCAGATTCATAATGTTAAAACGGCAGTAATGGATGGACAGAATCTTGATATTGTCGATGCAAGTTTTGATGTTAGTGCCTCGGTGGTTGGTGTGATTTTCTTTCCCGATATACAAAAGGGGTTGCGTGAGTTAAAGCGGGTGCTGAAACCACAGGGGCGATGTGCTGTGGTATGCTGGAATCATCCCGAGCATTTTGAGATGATGGGCTACCTGCAACAGGCAATAACACTGGCAGTGCCAGATTTTGAAATGCCGATGCAGACGCCGGTATGGGCGCGTATGTGTGGGGAGCAATCCTTACGTGAAAATTTACTGGATGCCGGTTTTAGTCGGGTGGATGTATCGGTTAAACAGGGGGTTCTTGAAATTGAATCAGTTGAACAGTTCTGGTCTGATTTCACTTCTTCGGCTCCACCGCTGGCATTACTGTTCGAAAAACTTGGTGAGGAGAACAGTAGTCGGGTAGGGGAGAAATTTATCGAGCTGGTTACGAAAAAGGCAGGTCGATTATCACCAAAATTAAGTGCGCAGGCATGTATAGGTATTGCTTATGTCAACTAGTATATCAACGGGGTCTTTTGCGGTAAAAATGCTGGATAAAACCATTGATGTTGCACTAACGTCTGCTGCCTTAAGGCAGCTGAAAGAATGTACACAACCACTTTGTGTTGAAATGGAACTGTATTTCAGTTGTCTGATACGCAAACAGGTACGTATACGTGAGCAGATTGATTCGGAGTTTATGGTTGAGGTTAATGATCAGTTAACACTCGGCTTCAGGCCGGTAATGACAAAAACCTGTAGTGTACATGATCATGAGGATGCGCCCCCGCCACTGAGCGATTTCCCGATACGCAAACCGCAGTCTTATATTCCTCACTGGTTGAAGCTGGATTACCATAAGGGTAAATGGAAAGGGGAATTTGGTTACTGATATTCATCCCGATTTATGCAGCGGTTCCCATGGTGCTAAGCAGTTATTTCACCAGTGAGTTTAAATCGAAAATGGGTAGTAAAATACCGAGTACGATTAATAAAACCATTAACCCCATGGCAAGAATAATCACCGGTTCAAGAATGCCAACGATATAGGCGATCATGGTGACCTGCTCACGTTCAAGTTGAGTCGCTGCACGTTCCAGCATTTCCTCCAGTTTGCCACTATTTTCTCCACTGGCGATAAGTTGCAGAGTCATTGGTGGAAATAACCGGCTTTGTTCCAGTGCCGTTTTGATACCACTGCCTTCGCGCACACGGTCGGTGGCCTGTATAATAGCTTTGCGCATAGGCAGGTTGGCCACTACGTTGGCAGAAATTTTCATTGCTTCTAATACATTTACACCGCTACCGGAAAGAATACTGAAAGTGCGTGTAAACAGGGCGGCATTTAAGCCACGAACCAGTCGTGAGATAATCGGCAGGCGGAACAGAAAAAGATGGAAGCGAAACCTGAATGCTGGTCGATTCATTAAATTACCAAACCCGACAATCGCCGCAATAATAACAAACAGAAGGTAGATACCATAATTGACGATAAAACTGCTGGTTGAAATCAGCGCCCGTGTGAGACCAGGCAGTTGCTGTCCGGTGTCTTCAAATACGCTGACTACCTGCGGTACGATACTGGTCATCATAAAGATAACAATGGCAATGGCAAAAAAACTGAGGAAAACAGGATAAATTAAAGCCTGCCTGACTTTCCCCTGTATTTCCTGCCGATTTTCAGTATAGTCGGCGAGGCGTTCCAGTACTGTATCCAGATGCCCGGACTGTTCTCCGGCATCGACGGTGGCACGATAGAGTTCGGGGAATACTTTAGGAAAGTCTGCCATGCCTACAGCAAGTGGATGACCTTCCAGTACCCGCGAGCGGATAGCGTAAACCATGCTTTTAATACGCTGCTTTTCACTCTGACTGGCAACGGCGGCAAGGGTTTCATCCAGTGGCAGTGCCGCCTGAATTAACGTGGCTAACTGTCGGGTAAGTAATGCCAGTTCCGTGGCACTGATACCCTGCTGAAATAAGTGTGAGAAACTGAATGAGGAAGATTTTTTTCCTGCCTGTTTCCGACTTTCAGTAATTTCCAGTGGTACCAGACCTTTATCCCGTAAAGACTGGCGCACCTGGCGTGGGGTATCGCCTTCAGCCACGCCCTTATGTTCTTTGCCTTTATTATCAAGCGCAATATAATCAAAAGCTGCCATTATTGTTATGCCATTTTCTGTGCTGAATGAAAAGGTATTCTACGCTGACAGGTCAGCAGAATTTTAGTCTTCCTGGCTGACACGCAATACTTCTTCGAGTGAGGTTTTACCGTCCAGAATCAAACGGTGCCCATCCTGTCCCAGACTGGGGGTTCTGGTGCGAGCATATTTTTCCATGGCCTGCTCTCCTTTTCCCTCATGGATCATGGTATGTAATTTGTCATTAATGGGAATAAATTCATACAGGCCGCTACGTCCGGCGTAGCCGGTATGATTGCAATGACTACAGCCCTGAGCAGAATAGATTTGATAGCTTTCATCTGCTTTCAGCCCCAGCCAGTGACGTTCAGTATCGGTGATGGTATGCGGTATTTTGCACTCATTGCATAGATTGCGTACCAGACGTTGTGCCATGACACCGATTAAGCTGGATGCGAGTAGAAAAGGTTCCACCCCCATATCGCGCAGGCGGGTAATGGCACCAATTGCGGTATTGGTATGCAGAGTGGACAATACCAGGTGACCAGTCAGACTCGCCTGTACCGCAATGGAGGCAGTTTCCAGGTCACGAATTTCACCAATCATCACTACATCAGGATCCTGACGCAGGATCGAACGCAGCCCTTTGGCAAAGGTCATATTAACTTTGGTATTTACCTGGGTCTGGCTAATACCATCGAGGTAATATTCGATGGGATCTTCAACCGTGAGAATATTACGTGTATTAACATTAAGCAGGGTCAGGCCGGCATACAGGGTGGTGGTTTTACCTGAACCGGTCGGGCCGGTAACCAGAATAATGCCATGCGGTCTTTGCAGCAGATGCTCGAAACTTTTTTGCAGCGTGCTATTCATGCCTAGATGATTTAGATCCAGCCGACCAGCCTGTTTATCAAGAATGCGCAATACCACACGCTCACCATAACCTGATGGCAGGGTGGAGACCCGTACGTCCACACCTCGTCCGGCAACACGTAACGAGATGCGACCGTCCTGTGGTAAGCGTTTTTCTGCAATATCCAGTTTTGCCATAACCTTGATACGCGAAATAACCAGGGGTGCAATATTGCCGGGAGGTTTTAAAATTTCACGTAACATACCGTCCACACGAAAGCGGATACGCATACGGTTTTCAAAGGGTTCAATGTGAATATCCGAAGCATTGACCTTGATAGACTCTGTTAGCAGGGCATTAATCAGACGGATAATAGGTGCGTCGTCATCGGCTTCCATTAAATCTTCAGGCTCCAGCGTTTCAGCCAGTTGGTCCAGATCAAGCTCATCCCCCACGCCTTCCATCATTGCCATTGCCTGGTCGCTTCCGCGCTCATAGGTTTGTGCCAGCAGCGCAGCAAACTGCTCATCATTTGTCGCGCTTAAGGTGATTTTGCGCCGAATAAGCCGACCGACTTCAGCCAGCACTACCGGATCAGGTGCGTCCCGGTATAAAAGATTGACTTCGTGTTCTTCAATTTGTCCGATCAATACACCATGGCGTTTGGCAAAGACATAGGGTAAAACCAGGGCGGTTAATGGTTTGTCTGTTTCAGCTTCGGTTGTCGGGAGAGTTATTTCAGAAGCTGTCATCATCTTCACTGTCCCAGTCATCCGCACTATTATCGGCTTCTTTTTTCGGTTTTTTTACGCTCTGTTTTTTTATATCCTGTTTTTTTATGTTTTGTCCGGAGCGATTGATCTTTTCCATTGGCGGCAATACCGGGGCAGATCCCTTGAGCAAACCATAACTACCGACATTTTTATTATAGGCTTGTTGTTCCATGCCACGAATATAGTTGTATTTTTCATTGGTAACCATGGCGGAATCGTTATGATCACGAAGGATGGTCGGGCGCAGGAAAACCATTAGATTCGACCTGCTTTTTGTTGATTTCTGGAAGGTGAAAAGTTTTCCCAGAACAGGGATATCACCCAGTAACGGAACTTTGCTGACAGAGTCGGTTACTTCTTCCTGTATTAATCCACCAAGAACCAGAATATTGCCGTTATCGACCAGTACACTGGTTTTAATCGAACGTTTTCGGGTTGAAATATTTACCCCTGATGTTCCGGGTATGACGCTGGAAGTTTCCTGTTCCAGTACCAGTTTCACGGTATTTCCCTCATTAATCTGTGGTGTGACTTTCAGCGTCAGGCCAACATCCTGACGTTCAATAGTCTGAAACGGGTTATTGGGGTTGGTGCTACCACCACCGGTATAACTTCCGGTAACAAAAGGAACGTTCTGACCGACAATTAATTGAGCTTCTTCATTATCCAGAGTAACGATATTAGGTGTAGATAGAATATTGGTATTCGCATCGGACTGTAATGCGCGTAATAACAGTGCATAGCGCGCACCTGAGCTAAGGGTTTTACCAATACCAAAGGATAAACCTGAAGGGATACTGGTGATGGGCTGGCCACTGGCAATGGCAGCAATCAGGTCACCGATACCGGCAAAGTTACTAACAGACGTTGGCACCGTGCTTTGTGGTGAAGAAGTGCCATCAATAGCCATTCCAACCCCTATTTCCTTATTTTTATTTACTGTCAGTTCGGCAATAATTGCCTCGATTAAAACCTGTGCCCGGCGGATGTCCAGTTGACGGATAACCGATTTCAGATCATTCAGAGTGCTTGAGTCTGCGGTAATGATTAGCGAGTTGGTTGCACTGTCTGCCTGAATAATAGCGTTTTGACTAAGACTGCCACCACCAGTAAATTTCCCCCCGGCTCTTCTGGAAGAAGCCCTTTTTTTGTCTTCAAGACCAGAGAGAATTTTTACCAGATCTGTTGCCTTGGCATATTTCAGATAAATAACGTGTGTATTGCCGCTGCCGTTTTCCAGTGGGGTGTCGAGAAAGGAAATGGTGGTGCGTATTTTCAGTCGCCCGCTACGTGGGCCGCTGATGAGGATGCTATTGGTGCGTTCATCTGCTGCCAGTTTTATCTTATTGTTGGCGTTTCTGCCGTTGTTGTTGCCTGCGCTCAGTGCGTTCAGTATCCGTACCAGTTCTGTTGCCGAGGCATGTTTTAGCGGGATGATTTCCATTTCATCGCTATCGGGTCGGTCAATATTGGCGATAATTTTTAACAGGCGATTGATGTTACCGGCATGGTCGGTAATAATAAGTGTATTCGTCGGGTTGTATGCGGCCAGATGCCCCTGTTGTGGAACCAGTGGCCGCAATATTGGCACCAGTTGTGCAGCGGGTACGTGATTTAAGTGAATAATTTTAGTGACCAGTGCATCTTCGGGATATTTTCCTTTTGCCGTTTCCAGCGGCAATGGCCCCTGTTTGGCATTCACTTCAGGAACAATTTTGATCACTGGCCCGGTTTTTACTGCGGCATAACCATATACCTGTAAGACCGATAAAAAAACGCCATAGACTTCTTTGCGAGATAAAGGGGTTGATGAAATAATAGTTACTCTGGCCTTGACGCGCGGGTCTATAATAAAGTTTTTACCGGTAAATTTTGAAACCGTACTGATCAGGGCGCGAATATTGGCATCTTTCATGTTCAGCGTGATTTCATCCGCGACAGCGTGAGCGCTAATGGCCAGTACCAGTAGCAGGGTGAAAAATAACTGAAAAAAACGCCGACTCAGTTCTGGTTGGCATCTGTGCAGACAATGATTGAATCTGTTGCGGGGTAGAGAAATAAAATTCATGCAGAGTTCCTAAGTTTCATACCACTGATCTTATATTATTTTAGCTGAATGCTCAGTGGTACTTCAGTACCATTACGTCTTACCATCAGAGTAAGCTGGCTGGCCGTGCTTAATGTTCGTAGCGCACGGATCCCGTTCTGAGGGTTGTTAAGTTTAACGCCATTTACCTGTGTGATGATATCGGAAGGCTGTATGCCAATTTCTGACAGTAGATACCCTTTTGCCTGGGGTTGCAGGCGGTATCCTATCTGCCTTCCATTCTGCCTTACTACAATAGGTAATGCGTAGTTACCAAATGAAGTAGGTGAGCGTAATATGTTTCGACGAATCTGACTTAATGCCTGTGCGGGTGTCTGTGGCAGGGAGGAGTAGCTGGCAGAAGAATTACGGCGATAACGTGTATTGCCGGTATTCTTTAGCCCGGCCTGTCTCTGTAGTTTCAATATTTCAAGATGCCCCTGGCTATCGAGAACCACGTAGTCGGGGTAAATTTCCTTGATAGTAACACCGTTTCGTATTTTGTCGCCAATGCCATAGACTTTTTCCTTTGCGTTTCTCCCTGGTGCAATAATGGCTGTTGATGCTGACATCGGCGTTGCTGCCAGTACGCCTTTTAAAACTAAATTCAGTTTTGTTATCGGTGCCTTGCTTGACTGAGGGAGTCGTGTATTCCGGCTTGTTCCAAAAATATGAAAGCCTGTCAGATTTCTGAAGTTTTGCTGATTATTGTGATTGACGGTTTTGCTAACCGGGAGCTGTATTCGCTGTACGTTATCCTGCGGGAAAAACAGCCAGGTTATTTCGGTCAATAACCAGGTAATAGTGAGAATCAGCAACAGATTAACGATAACAGGCAAGCGTTTATTAAGCGTTTGTATGGTAGATGGATTCTTCAGTTGTTGGACGAGTGAGCCCGGCATTATCGTATTGTATCTATATCAGAGGCAGGTTTAAATATTTGTTTATGGAACCTCTGGTTAATTCCGGACGAAGTAGATTGCGATCTAAAGGGTTCAGATTTAAGGCGCAAATCGCACGTAATAGCTGGCTATTACGATGATTTGCAACGCAGAAGCTGGATATTTTAGGCGCAAGATACAAGTTCATGAATTAACCAGAGGTTCCTTAGGTGGATATTAGCAGTGTAACGCCTGTTCTGCAGAGTTATCCGGCGAATTGCTACCCGACAGGCATATTTTATTTCCTTGCTGTCTGGTGTTTTCGGGCAGTTGTCGGAAATCATAATATTGCCACATTTATCCCTCTGCACGACAGAAACGGTAGATTGCAATTTCACCAAACAGATTCGGGCGTAGCTTCATCCAGATACTTCCCCGATGGTGGCTGTAGTCCACAACCTCACGTTGTAATATCGTGATATTGTGATTTTTACATAACACTTCAAAATCATTTAGTGTACACAGATGAACATTAGGCGTGTTATACCATTGATTTGGCAGGTTACGCGTTACTGGCATCTTGCCGGGAAAACCCAATTGTAGCCTTGCCCGCCAGTGTGCCATATTTGGAAAGGTGACAATGCCCTCATGGCCGACACGCAACATTTCCTCAATCAACTGATCAGGGTGCCTGGTGGCCTGTAGCGTCTGGCTCATAATGACGTAGTCAAAGCTATTATCTGAAAAATAATCAGATAAGCCTTTGTTTAGATCGGCCTGAATCAGGTTAATATTACGCCGCACACAGGTCTCGATGTTTTTTTCACTAATTTCCAGTCCATAACCATCTACATGACGGTTTTTGCTGAGGTAGTTAAGTAGCGTACCATCCCCACAGCCCAGGTCTAACACGTTGGTTTCAGGCTTGATCCAGTCGGCAATAATGGCGAGGTCGGCGCGTAATATCATTGCTGAGCCTCATTGGTGCTAGATTTATCGGTATGACGAATATTTTTCATATAGGCATCAAGGACATTGAGGTAATGCGGAATAGCAATTAAAAAGGCATCATGTCCATGACTGGATTCAATTTCAACATAGCTGACCTGCTTTTTAGCCTGCAACAGGGCTTTTACAATTTCACGTGAGCGCTGTGGAGCGAAACGCCAGTCAGAAGTGAAGGAAATAACCAGAAATTTGGCACTGGCTTTTTGCAGCACCTGTGACAGATCGTCATTATAGCCACTTGCCGGGTCAAAATAATCCAGTGCCTTGGTCATTAACAGATAGGTATTGGCATCGAAGCGGTCAACAAATGACCGGCCCTGGTAACGTAGGTAGCTTTCCACCTGAAAGTCTACATCAAAACCGAAATTGAGCTTGCCTTCACGTAATTCACGGCCAAATTTATGACGCATGGCATCGTCGGATAAATAGGTGATATGCCCCAGCATGCGCGCCAGCATCAGACCGCCGCGAGGTGTTGTCTTATGTTCGAGGTAGCGGCCATCATAAAATTCGGGATCCGACATAATGGACTGGCGGGCAACTTCGTTAAAGGCAATATTTTGTGCAGATAACCTGGGAGCAGCGGCGATAACAATGGCATAGTCAAGCAGGTCAGGGCGGTCAATAGACCACTGTAAAACCTGCATTCCTCCCAGACTTCCGCCAATAACAGCCTGCCAGCGGGGTATTTGCATTGCCTGCATAAAACGCTGCTGGCATTCCACCCAGTCTTTCACGGTTACGATAGGAAAATCCGGCCCCCAGTAGTTCCCGGTCGCAGGATTGATGGTATTGGGTCCGGTACTGCCCTTGCAGCCACCAAGGTTATTAATGCTGACAACAAAAAAACGCCGGGTATCAATCGGCTTGCCAGGCCCAATAGCGCTTTCCCACCAGCCTGGCTTCTTATCTTCTTTACTATTGTAACCAGCGGCATGCTGGTCCCCCGATAGAGCATGACAGATTAAAATGGCATTACTACTACTGGCATTCAGTTCGCCGTAGGTTTCGTAGGCAATAGTGTATTCAGCTAACGTTTTTCCACATTCCAGTGTTAGTGGTTCAGAGAAATGCCGAGATCGGGGCTCAACCAGTCCAACAGAATTATCGGGGATTACTTCAGGCATAGACCAGCGTTCTTTTAAAGTAGTAACAGGACAGGCAGTCTAATCAGTGCAGGCAAAAGATGCAAACAGGGACGAGGTATTCTATGGCTTTGCCCTTAAGGTGCTTTATTACCATTCATCCCATTCATCCTCAGTATTTTTATGGATATCTGTGGCCGGATGGGATGTATTGCTGTTATTTGATGGTTTAAGAATATTGATATGCCTGACTTTAATGGGTTTCCCCGATAGTGCTATTGCACAATAATCATTGGTATCAATGATGGTATTCCATGCCCGATTGGTCAAATCTTCAGTCATTAGAGAAATACCACCAGTGGCAATGGCTAGTCCAATATTCAGGGCACTTTTACCTGTGTTGATGGTAGTGCCGGCAAGATTAGGTGTAACTGAAGGTGAATGGATTGTCCCGCTTATATTTATCGGGATTAAAGCCAGTTTTGCGAGGGATGTTTTTTTTGCATGGGGCTCAATATAAAAAGAAAGTTTTTCATTGTTTAGATTGATTCTTCCTGTACCCAGTACGGAAATAAGGCCGGTATCAAATATTATTGCCCGAGCGCGGGCGATACCGTGTTTAATGTCAAAATTTGCCACGCCACATCGAATTTCCTGTTTATTCTGTTTGCCTGCAAATGGCAATAAGCTGGCAAGGTTTTTGGAAAATAGATCAAGTGCATGGCTATCCAGCCGTCCATTAACCGTTTTAATGGTCAAGTCTCCATTTAATGATGCTATTAGTGCATTAATCGAATTTCCACTGGCACGTAAATGTAGATCTGTATCCAGTTTCCCAGTGACAATTTTACTTTGGCCCATGGTCTGTAGTAACTCACCATAATCCATCTTTTTAATAAGTAAGGTGGCTGTAATTTCGGGCGGATTAGTGTTTATGAGTTTAGTATGAGTAATGAATTGTCCATTGGAGAAAATAAAGGTAAGCGGGTCCAGCGTCAGGTTTCCTTTGTCTAAAGCTACTGGTAGATGTAGTTTATTTATCGTGTAATTTTTTATCTCTATTTTATTTACATTAAGGATAATGTCTGCATTTATTTTTTTCAAAAATTTTAGATTTAATGGTTTCCTGGAGAAGGACTCTGTTTTCTTATTAGTGGAATTTTTAGATGTAGACTCTCTTTTTATTTTGGGCAGAAGCTGATTTAAATTAATATATTTAGATGATAGGCGCGACTGTACAAATACAGGCTTTGATGTAGTATTGATTAAAACAGACCCATGTATATCGCTATTACCAATTTTAACCTCCATATCTGAAATGACTAATTTTTTTTCTAATTTATCTATTTTCGCCAGAATAAATACGGAATGATCTGGAACGTCTTTAATAATATCCAGTTTAGGAAATAAAGATTCAGCAAAATGTATTGTCTCTTTCGGTTTTCTTATTTGAATGGTTGTATTTATTTTAACGGGCTGTCGAGTGAGAGTATCAAAGTTAAATGGATCAGAAAAATAGATATTTATTTTTCCATTGGCGCCTATCCCATAAATGTGGCTTTCTATATGGTAAGGTTTTCCTGTTATCAATGTGTAGAGAGAATTAAGTGTTCCACGACTGGTTAATGTCTGGTTTTTTATTTTAGCTACAATCGAATAGGATAAGTATTTTTTAATTGAGTCAAGTTTTAAACTGGCCGTCTGTATGTGAACAGGAACACGTGCACTGTTTTTATTAAAAATATGAGTTGTGTCAAGGTCTGACACTGAAATCTCAGCAGGTCCACTGGAATTATATAACAGGTCCCGAAGATTATTTGCGCTGGAAGTAAGTCTTATATTCGTATTCAGATAGCCTTTTGTAATGGATGTTATATTAAAAGACGATAATGCATTGGCAAGATTAAGCTTGCTGATGTATAAATCAAGTGTTGCATTGACTGTTCCTGGTTTTTTTATCAGGGTTGACTTTACTGTGATACTTCCCTGTGAATAGTTAAAAGAAAGTTTTTTTATTTCCAGATTACCGTTTTTCAGTTTGGCTACCAGTTGATTATTATAGGTTTCTATCTTTCCGGCTATTATTTTTTTTATATTAAAGTCAATATCGGTATTAATAGTATTGAGTTGCCTGAACCTGATGGGTAAGTCGGGAATATTGATAGCCGCTATTTCTTCCTTTCCTTTTCGTACACTTTTTTTTGTCGACCTGTTTTTTTTGTTTAGTTTAATTTTCAGACTGTTTATATCAAGTGTATTAGCAGATAATTTTATGTTAAGCGATGGAATGGGTTTTGCCAGTGACAGTGAAGCAGAAATATTCATTTTATTATTGGCCAGTATCAGCTTTACTCTATCCAGTGAGTAGGTTTTATTTTTGCTGCTAATATGGCCGCTTAAATATAATGGTATTTTAGGTGATGGTAACTTCGTGCCTGTGATAAGTGTTATTGTATGATTTATATTGTCTGTACTTAATTTAAAATTAAGGTTGAGTTGTAAATTAGATAAAGGATGTAGAATTTTTCCATCTATACTTAATCTGGCACCAACCGTTTTTCCATATAAAAGAACGGTAGTGTTGTCATCATTTAATAGGTGAGATATGTTACTTATTTTACCGCTGAAATTAAACGTTTTATTGTTAATCTCCCCCTGTGCATTGATTATACCCGGTTTGTTTCTTTTTTCTTTTAAGGTAACAGACTGAATAATTACATTGATATGGGTGGGGTTCAACTTATCTATGTAATTAATTTTTATATTATTCAGTGCAAGGTGATGGATGACGGGCAGGAATGAGTAAATATTCGGGAAATTATTATTTTTTTCAGGTACGTTCTGCTGTGCCAGGGAGTTATCATCGAACTGCCAGTTTGATATGCCCTCCCCGTTGTTTTCTACAATAATACTTGTGTTTTCTATCTGGATGTTATCAATTAAAAGAATTTTATTTATTAAAGGCAGAAGCTGGAACTGTAGTTGAATTTTCCCTAGCACAAGCATGGGTTGTTTTTGTCCCCAGCTTGCATTACTTATGCTTGCATCTTTTATTTCCAGGCGCGGTGTTAGCTGGCTGTTAATAATATCAAGATCAATATTTCCATTTAGTTTTAGTGTGCGTCCGGTAAATGTATGGAAGTATTTTTCGATTTGTGGTTTATAATGGTTAAGATTAATATTTGCCAGTATAATAAGCGATGTTACTGGAACCAGGAAGATAAGACCAAGTACAAGGGAGGGGAGTATAAAAAATATTTTTCTATTAATTGACATGTGCTATCCCTATAATATTTGTCATAGCTCTCTATTTATAACATAGTCATCACTTGCTAATTATGTCCGGCAGCTTATCAGGTCGAAGAATTTTAATGCGTTTATTTCGTCCATTTTCACCACTAATTATTATTACACACGATTTTGCTACGTGGAACTGCTTTGCCAGGAAGGTGGTAAGGTATTTATTTGCTTTGCCATCAACCGGTGCGGCAGTAATACGAATTTTAATCCGTTCGCCCAGAACCTCCGCAAAGGCATTTGAAGATGCTTTTGGCTGAACGCGTATATCCAGTATAAGGTCTGTGTCCTGCCAGTGGTAAAACATAAAATATTATTATTACTGAAACGGATGGGAAGGATACTTATTGTTCAAGCCGCGCTGTAAATACCTCCATGTAAGCTCGACACCCGCATCCCTGCGGCTGACGGTTTTTAACAATAAGTATCCTTCTCATTCATTCTGTTAGTACCTCGATTAGTAACTCGATTATTCCCTCGGAAAAATTACACCGGGAAAAATTTCAGCACCAGTAGTTTTAAAAACATCAGGCCGATTAATGCTACCAGGCTTGATAGATCAATAACACCCATCGGCGGGAGAACCTGACGTATCGGACGTAATACCGGGGAGGTGATATTGTTAAGAATACTACTGAACGGATTATACGGGTCGGGGTTAACCCAGCTAAGAATGGCCTGAATAAATATGGAAAAAATAAAAATATTAAAGGTCAGGGTGATGATTTCGCGTAGACTGATAATAAATAACTGAACCAGGCTTAGCTGGTAATTTGAAAAGACAGCATAAATCAGAAATGATTTAATAATAACCAACAATAAAGTCAGTGCAATGGACGCAGTATCAATTTTACCGATACTGGGTATAATCTTGCGTGCCGGTTTGACTAGCGGCTGGGTTGCTTTAACAATAAACTGAGAGATCGGGTTGTAGAAATCCGCCCCCACCTGTTGCAGGATAAAGCGCAGATACATGATAGTAATATAGATACTGAATATTGTGTCAATCAGAAAAATAAATGGATCGCCGTTGTTCATAATATATTTTAATACTCTATTGGTTTTTGGTTATTCAGAGCTGCTCTAGTTCTTTTGCTAATGTGATGGAGCGATCACTGGCAGCCTGTAATGCCTGAAAAATAATTTGTCTGAAGCCATTGTGTTCAAAACTTGCAATGGCCTGTTCGGTGGTTCCTCCTTTTGAAGTAACCTGTTCACGCAAGGTAGCGGGAGAGCCGTTTTTTTCTTTTGCCATACGGGCAGCGCCGAGTGCGGTCTGTAGTACCAGTTCCAGTGCAGTGTCTTTATCCAGGCCAAGTTTTTCACCAGCATCCTGCATCGCTTCCATCATCAGAAAGAAATAGGCGGGGCCACTACCTGAAAGCGCCGTGACGGCATTAATTTGTTGTTCCAGAGCCACCCAGACAGTTATGCCTACTGCCTGTAGAATTTTTTCAGCCTGCCGCTTCTGTGTCGTGGAGACCGTTTCATTGGCAAATAAAGCGGTGGCACCACATTGTAATAAAGCCGGTGTATTTGGCATACAGCGTACAATGGCATAATCTCCGCTCAGCCACTGGTTGATGGTGTTACTTAGTAAACCTGCGGCTATAGAAATAAATAAGGGTGGGCGGGGAGAAATGCTGGGGGCAAGCTGCGTGCAGACCTGATGCATAATCTGTGGTTTCACCGCCAGAATAACCGTTTCGCATTGCAGTGTATCGGTGTTATTTTGTGTGGTTCGGATCGCAAATTTAGTCTCAAGCTGTTTGCAGCGTTCGCAATCAGGTTCTGCCAGCAGAATTTTTTCTGCTGGAAAACCAGCCTGAAGCATTCCACCTATCAGACTACCGGCCATGTTGCCGCCGCCGATAAACCCTGTCGTCGGTTTCATTGTAAATATTCTCCATCTATATCTATGGGGCGAAAATTTTAACACAGTCATAATTCTGAAGTTGTGGTAAAAAAATCCCGGAATTAGCTAGTGATTTACTGAAGAGTAGAGATTTATTGGCTATAACTAGTACCTCTGCAAGCTAATCGTAAAAGAATAAACAAATTAAGGGGAAATTAATGGATATCGCACAGCTTCTTGCCTTCAGCGTTAAAAATGGGGCGTCCGATTTGCATTTGTCAGCGGGTTTACCACCGATGATCCGTATCGATGGTGATATTCGTCGTATCAATGTTGAACCAATGGAACATGACGATGTACATGGCATGGTTTATGACATTATGAATGACAAGCAACGTAAATCTTTTGAAGAATATCTGGAAACAGACTTTTCATTTGAAATTCCGGGGCTGGCTCGTTTCCGTGTTAATGCGTTTAACCATAATCGTGGTGCCGGTGCGGTGTTTCGTACTATTCCCTCCAAAATCCTGACTCTGGAAGAATTACAGGCACCAAAGATTTTTGAAGAAATTTCTGATACCCCTCGTGGCATTGTTCTGGTTACCGGTCCGACTGGTTCGGGTAAATCCACTACATTGGCGGGCATGGTTAACTATGTAAATGAAAATCATTATGGCCATATTCTGACCATTGAGGATCCGATAGAATTTGTGCATGAAAGTAAAAAAAGCCTGATTAATCAGCGTGAAGTCCATCGTGATACACTTGGATTCAGCGAGGCGCTCCGCTCCGCACTACGTGAAGACCCGGATGTGATACTGGTGGGTGAAATGCGTGATCTTGAAACCATCGGACTGGCATTGTCTGCGGCGGAAACCGGTCATCTGGTTTTTGGTACCCTGCATACCAGTTCGGCAGCAAAAACGGTTGACCGTATTGTGGATGTGTTTCCGGCGGCGGAGAAAGAAATGGTTCGTGCCATGTTGTCAGAGTCGTTACGCGCAGTAATTTCACAGACATTATTAAAAAAGAAAGGGGGCGGGCGCGTGGCGGCACACGAGATTATGATCGGCACATCGGCAATCAAAAATCTGATTCGTGAAAATAAAATTGCCCAGATGTATTCGGCCATCCAGACCGGTCAGTCAATTGGTATGCAGACACTGGATCAGAATCTGCAGGAATTAGTGGATAAAGGTCTGGTCAGTAAAGAAGAAGCGAGGAAAAAGGCGGCAAATAAGGATGCATTTAATTAAGTAAACACCCCATCGAAAATTTCTTCAAGAATATGTTAATGGCATGAGGTTATCCTATGGATCGCGATAAAGCGATAAAGTATATGCACGATCTGCTACGCATGATGGTGCAGAAAAATGGTTCTGATCTGTTTATTACAGCAGGTGCGGTACCGTCTATGAAAGTTGACGGTGTGATACAGCCATTGTCGAATCAGTCGCTTAGTCCTCAGCATACCCAGGTTCTGGTTGGTGCTATTATGAATGACCGTCAGCGTGCAGAATTTGAAGAAAACAGGGAGTGTAATTTTGCCATCAGTCTGCCGGGTGTATCACGCTTTCGGGTTAATGCGTTTACCCAGCGTGGTTCTGTCGGCGTGGTGTTACGGGTTATCCGTTCGGAAATCCCCCATTTTGAAGACCTGAATCTGCCGCCGATACTACAGGATATCGCCATGACCAAACGGGGTCTGGTTATCTTTGTTGGTGCCACTGGTTCGGGTAAATCCACCTCACTGGCGGCGATGGTTGGTCATCGTAACCAGAATAGTCGAGGTCATATTATTACCATCGAAGATCCGATTGAATTTATTCATAACCATATCAACTGTATTGTGACTCAGCGGGAAGTTGGTGTAGACACGGAAAGTTATGCCGTGGCACTTAAAAATACCCTGCGTCAGGCTCCAGATGTTATTCTGATCGGCGAGGTGCGTGACCGTGAAACCATGGAACATGCAATTGCTTTTGCCGAAACCGGACACCTGTGTTTAACCACGCTGCATGCCAATAGCACCAATCAGGCACTGGATCGGATTATTAACTTTTTTCCGGAAGAGCGCCGCCAGCAGTTGCTAATGGATTTGTCGCTTAATTTAAAAAGTATGATATCGCAACGGTTAATTTCTGATACAAACGGTGAAGGGCGTATTGCAGCAGTTGAAATTATGATTAATACACCGCTGATGGCAGATCTGATTTTTAAAGGTCAGGTGCACGAAATAAAGGAGCTGATGTTCCGATCAACAGAGCTGGGTATGCAAACGTTTGATCAGGCGTTGTTTGATCTGTATGAGAATGAACAGATTACCTATGAAGATGCACTACGTAATGCCGACTCGGTAAATGACCTGCGCTTGCGCATTAAACTTGAGGGTAAGGAAGCCAGAGATAATGATCTGATGGATGGACTGGATAATGTTACGGTGGATAATCATGATGATCGTTCACGGCTACGTTAGGCCAAAAACAAGATGAATGGTCAGGTTAATGCGATAGCGGTGAGTACAGATATATAACGACTATATTCAATATCACGGAAATATTTTGAGAGTAGTATGAATCTACAACCATATTTAAAATTAATGTCTGAGCAGCGGGCATCGGATATGTATTTCACCACGGGTGCCCCAGTGAGTGTGCGTATTGATGGCAGAATCCGTCCTGTAGGCAATAGTATGCTTAACCCGGGGATGACAAAAAAACTGGCCTATGATTTATTAACGCCTTTCCAAATTAAGGATTTTGAACGTAATCTGGAACTTAATCTGGGTGTTTCCTATACTGAGCTGGGTCGTTTTCGGATTAATGTTTATCTGCAGCGGGGTGAGGTTTCCATGGTTATCCGGTATATCCGCGCCGATATTCCAACCCTGGATTCACTGGGTCTGCCCGCCATCTACAAAAAAATGATTATGCGCAACAAAGGGCTGGTGCTGGTTGTTGGTGCTACTGGCATGGGAAAATCTACTTCTCTGGCATCCATGCTGGATTATCGGAACATGACTGAAACGGGTCATATTCTGACCATTGAGGATCCGGTTGAGTTTATGTTCAGGCATAAAAAATGTATTGTTGGTCAGCGTGAGGTGGGGCTGGATACGCTGTCGTTTGAAAATGCCCTGTGTGAAGCCATGCGTGAAGCACCGGATGTGATTATGATCGGTGAAACCCGTGATCACGATACCATGGCATCGGCCATGCGTTATGCAGATACTGGCCATTTGTGTTTAACAACCCTGCATGCAACCAATGCGAATCAGGCACTTGACCGCCTGCTGAACTTTTTCCCGGACAATGCACACAATCAGGTGTTGATGGACCTGTCATTAAATCTGAATGGTATTCTCGCCCAGCGTCTGGTGAAAGGGATGGACGGCAACCGGGTTGCCGCTATTGAAATTCTGATTAATACACCTTATATCAGTAAGTTGATTCGTGATGGCAGCTTCCATGAGATCAAGGAAATTATGGAAAAAGGTAGCGAAGCGGGAATGGTAACCTTTGACCAGTCTTTGTATGAGTTATTTAAAGCCGGAAAAATAGATTTAAAAACGGCACTGGCTAATGCCGATTCGAGTACAAATCTTGAATGGAAAATTAATTTTGGTGGTGGTGTAAAAGGCTTGCAGTCAAATATGGAAAAATCCGAGCCGCTTCATATTCCTGATAATTCAGGATAATACACTCGGGTGGTGTTGAATCTCCAGGTTTTTCTGCTTGAATACCCCAGATTCTCTTGTGGCGGAGTTATTTATTTAATCGGTAGCCCGTTTATCAGTGTATGTTTTACCCTGCCGCGTAAGTTCCAGCCGGCAAAAGGTGTATTTTTCCCTCTGCTACGCATGTGCTGCGGATTTAGCGTCCATTCTTCTTCGGGATCAAATATACAGATATCCGCCTTTTCACCAACGGCTAACTGACCACTGGATAAACCAAGAATATTTGCCGGTGCGGTGGTGAGTGCCCGAATTATCGTGTCGATGCTTATCCCGTTTTCAGTTAAGCGCAGAGCAAGGGGCAGCAGGGTTTCGAGGCTGGAAATACCCGGCTGGGTACTGGCAAAGGGTGCCCGTTTCGCATCCTGCTCATGTGGCTGATGGTCGGAGCAGATTGCGGTAATAATACCATCGGCGATTCCCTGCTTCAGTGCTTCCTGATCACGTTGCGTACGCAGCGGCGGTAGTACGTGACAGCTACTGTTAAAGTTACTGATATCGTATTCGGTCAAATGTAATTGATGTGCACTGACATCTGCGGTAACCGCTAGCCGGTTGTACCGGGCGCGTCCGATCATGGTAATGGCTGCAGCGGTGGACAGGCGGCCAAAATGGGCGCTAACACCGGTTTCCTCAATCAGTTGCAGGGCAGTGGCGATGGCAACGGTCTCGGCAGAGCGGGGAATACCCTGTAGACCCATGCGGCTGGCTATTTTACCTTCATGGGCGCAGCCCCCCAGACTCAGCCAGTAGTCACTGGGTTGAATAAAAACACGCAGATTAAAGGTAGCAGCATAGGCAAAGGCGCGTTTCATTATCAGGGTATTATCAAGTGGTGCACGTGCGTTACTGACACCGATGCAGCCAGCTTCTTTCAGCGCCGTCATTTCACTGAGATGTTTACCTTTGAGTCCGGCCGTAAGCGCCCCCAGCGTGACAACATGACTGTATCCGGCATGGACTGCCTTCTGACTGATTAACTTAACAACTGCCGGTTCATCAATGACTGGACTGGTATCAGGAGGGCAGCATAAGGTGGTGATCCCAGCATAGGCGGCGGCCTTTGTTTCCGAAGCAATGGTTGCCTTATGTTCCGCGCCCGGTTCTCGCAGACGTGCGCAGCAGTCAACCAGACCGGGGCAGACAATGAGGCTGCTGGCATCAATCGTCTGTTTTTCCCTGGCGGCGGTATTCGCCGGGGAAATCGCTTCAATCCTGCCGTGGGCGATAGTAATATCCGCCTGTTGATTGATTTGGTTGGCCGGATCAATCAACAGGCCGTTTTTAATCAGTATACGTGTCATGATTTTACGCTATTCCACCTGACTGGTCTTTTGTATTGTCGGTTTGTGATGTGTTGTCTGTAACTCTGTTTGTGTCGGGGATCTCCCGACCCAGTACCATCGTCATTACCGCCATACGAACCGATATACCATAGGAGACCTGATCGAGAATAACCGAACGGGCACCATCGGCAACACAGGAGTCAATTTCTACGCCGCGGTTAATGGGGCCGGGGTGCATCACGATGACATCGTCTTTTGCCGCTCGCAGGCGTTGCGATGTCAGGCCATACAGGCGGTAGTATTCCTGTTCGCTGGGCAGTAACGCGCCCTGCATCCGTTCTTTTTGCAGGCGTAGCATAATGACTACATCGGCATCTTCAATGCCGGCTTCAAGATCGGTGAAAATGTTTACTCCCATGTCTTCAATACCGACTGGCAACAGGGTTTTCGGGGCAATAACGCGAACTTCGCCGGTGTTCAGTGTATTAAAGGCATGAATCTGTGAACGAGCCACCCGTGAATGTAATATGTCACCGACAATAGCTACCCGCAGGCGAGAGAAATCATTACCCTTATTGCGCCGGATAGTGAACATGTCCAGCATGGCCTGAGTTGGATGAGCATGCCAGCCGTCCCCGGCATTGATCACGCTGATGTTCGGTGCCACATGGTTAGCGATAAAATGTGCCGCGCCGGAATCATTGTGGCGCACGATAAACATATCACATTGCATGGCCTGAATATTCTGCAGGGTATCAAGCAGAGTTTCGCCTTTTGACGTTGCCGAGGTGTTGATATTGATATTGAGAACATCAGCAGACAGGCGTTTCGCCGCCAGCTCAAAGGTGGTGCGGGTTCGGGTACTGGCTTCAAAGAAAAGGTTTACGATTGTTTTGCCGCGCAATAGCGGCACTTTTTTCACGCGCTGGTCATTAATATTGGCGAAACTTTCCGCTGTATCCAGAATATGGGTAAGCATCTCACTGCCAAGCCCTTCGGTAGTGAGGAAATGTTTAAGCTGGCCGTTTTGGTCAAGCTGGATATTCCATGTATCGAGGCCGATTATCGGGTCGGTTGGTTTGCTGGCTTTATTTACCATAGGTGCTATTCAATTCGCTGTTTTTTATGTACTCTGCCAGTCAAATGCTAATGGTTGCGGCCCGGTCAGTTTTATGTGCTGGCCGGTTTCCAGATGCAGATGTCCGGCAACCGCATCTGCCTGTATCGGTAATTCGCGGCCACTGCGCTCAAGCAGGCAGATAAGGCTAATGCTTGCCGGGCGACCGTAATCAAAAATTTCATTCATCGCAGCACGGATGGTTCGGCCGGTATGCAATACGTCATCAACCAGAATAATATGTCGATCATCTACCTGTAGTGGTAGTTGTGAAGGTTTAACCCGTGGATGCATCCCAATACGGGAAAAGTCGTCACGGTAAAAACTGATATCCAGCGTTGCCAGTGGTTCGGACAGAGCAAGTGCCTGATGTAGCTTTTCAGCGATCCAGACGCCACCGGTATGGATACCCACCATAAGCGGATGGTGAATATTTTTATCCCGCAGTATCTTTTCCAGTTGTCGGGTCAGTTGTGCCAACAGCTCATCGGGGGAGGCGAGTGATTGCATATTTTTATTTTTTATTAGTGTGTTATTGCACAACCTGAGCTGGAGAAAGATTTATTCCGCCTGCTGTAACCAGCGTTGCACGATTATTGCTGCCGCCATTTTATCAACCTCATGCCTGTTATGCTGGCTTATTTTCATTTTTTCTTTCAGTACGGTTTCTGCCTGACTGGAACTATGGCGTTCATCAACCGTGTAAATGGGAAGTTTATAACGTTTTTTCAAACCATTACAGAACTCCTCAACGGCTCGCGTCATGGTGTTTGTATTCCCATCAAGGTGATAGGGCATGCCTACAACCAGTGCCTGCGGTTGCCATTGTTCAATCTGCCTGCGAATGCCTGACCAGTCCGGGTTGCCATTGACGGAAGATAATGTAATCTGGGGGGTGGCTGTTCGGGTAATCATCTGACCGCTGGCAACGCCAATACGCCGGTGACCAAAATCGAAGCCCAGCACATGGCTTATGGACTGTGTGCGGTGAGTTTCCGGCTTTTTTATCGTATCGCTCATGCCTCAGGCATGTCCGGTATCCTGGCTTAACAGGCGTAAATCAACGCCGATAAGTTTCGCTGCCTCTCGCCAGCGTTGAGCTACCGGAGTATTAAAAATAATCTGTTCATCTGCTGGACAGTTTAACCATGTATTCTGCGCTATTTCCTGTTCCAGTTGCCCGGCTGCCCAGCCGGCATAGCCCAGGGCGACAATGGCATCATCCGGGCCTTTATTGTTGACAATGGATTCAAGGATATCTTTTGATGTAGTGAGTGAAATGGAGTCATTTATCTGTATGCTGGAAAGCCAGTTACCATTGGGGCGGTGCAAAACAAAACCACGACCCGTCTCCACCGGACCACCTGAATAGACATGGGTGGATCGGGATATATTTGTGCTGCTCTCGATTGCCATCTCTGCAATCACCTGCTGTAAAAGGATATCGGTTTTATGGTTGATAATAATACCAAAACAGCCGGTTTCATTGTGTTCACAGATATAGGTAACTGCCTGATTAAAATTAATATCCGTTAAGCTCGGCATAGCAATCAGGAAGTGCCCGGTTAAGCTGTTATCGCTTTTGGTATTTGTTGTCATCTCTCTGGTAGCTCGATACTTAATGAGTTTGTAAGCCGTTGTTATTAAGGAATTCCCAGCTACGTGTAATGTGTATGACATCCGCCTGCTGGCGTAGTTTCCTACTGAAAGGAGGAAAGGGTGCCGCCAGTTCAACGATACGTTTTGCTGCATCATCCAGTACCTGGTGACCGGATGACTGACGAATATCGGTTTTAATCAGCTTGCCAGCCGCGTTGATAGTAACATCGAGAATCAGGGTGCCGCTGAGTTTCTGTCTGCGTGCCTGATCCGGGTAGTTGAGGTTACCGATACGCTCAACCCGGTCTATCCAGTTTCGCATATATTTGGCGGCGCTAAACTCACGGGTACTGGCATTAATAAATTTTACCTTACCGCGAGTAGCATGTTCATCAATGGTATCGCTGATCTCTGGTGCCAGACGGGCTGCTGGCAGGGGCGAGTTTTCCTGGTTCGGTTTTGTCTGGCTTTGTTTTTCAGGTGCCGGGTTCGGATCTTCCTGTGAAACAGAATAATCTGAATGGTGTTGATGCAACAGAGCAAGTTGTTTGCTCTGTTGCTGCTTGTGTCTCTCTTGCTGTTGTTGAGTTCTCATTGCGAGACCGGGTTTTGTTGCCAGTGTGGGCGTGCTGAAAAGATCACGTGGGTGAGCTTTCCTGCTGGTATCACCCCCGCCACGTTGTGAAATTTGCGCAAGATAATTAGCCTGCTTGTCCGCAGGTTTTTTTTCAGAGGGAGATTGTGTTTGCAGAAGAATAATATCCAGTGCCGGTGCACTATCGCTGTCTGCCGGTGAAGCAAAGGTGAACGTTACACCCAGAATAACAATACCATGAAAAATGACAGTAAGTAAAAAGGTAAGACCAAAACGGTCATGGTCGCTAATGTCAGGCCTGGCTCTTGATCGCTTTCTCATCATTTTATATTACCCGCCTGTTTTTTAGCGGTTTTACCAATAAGTATCCTTTTCACCCATCC
>CAYXNL010000027.1:3768-30650 GCA_964466455.1 uncultured Thiotrichaceae bacterium | reverse complement strand
CAGGATGAATAAAAAGGAATAAACGGGAATTTACACAGTTACTAACAGGATAGATAAAAAGGATACTTATTGTTCAAGACCGTCAGCCGCAGGGATGCGGGTGTCGAGCTTACATGGATGTATTGACAGCGTGTCTTGAACAATAAGTATCCTTTTTATCTGTTTCAGTAATAACATCCTGTATGCTGTTAACAGGAATGATAATACCGATATACGGTTATCTTCTTATTTAATCCAGTATTTTTATCCAGCAGGTATTTACATGTTAAAACTTGCCAGTATAAAAAATTACTTTTGGGGACGGTTTGTCAACTGGCTAACCTATGAACCACCCAATTATCAGACACCGCTGACCAACTTTGAACGTTTGCGCTACGAATTGCGGCCGGGCGATATTTTACTGGTTGAAGGCCGTTCAAATATCAGTGAGATTATTCGCGCCATCACACAGAGTAACTGGACACATTCTTTTTGCTATATTGGGCACCTGCATGATATTGATGATCCGGCAATGCGTGAACACATACAGAAATACAGAAAATGCGAAATGGATGATCAGCTTATTATTGAAGCGTTGCTTGGTGAAGGAATTACCGTCAAAACATTGAATAATTATAAAGGCGAGCATCTGCGTATCTGTCGCCCACGTGGCATCACCCGCAATGATGTACAGAAAGTCATTAACTATACCATCGGTCAGCTCGGCGTGGATTACAATGTAAGACAGTTAATGGATCTGGCAAGGTTTATGTTCCCTTACTGGTATTTACCTAAACGCTGGCGATCTACTTTATTTGAACACAATGCCGGACGGACGACCAAAACCGTGTGTTCGACCATGATGGCAGAAGCCTTTGCCCGAGTACGCTTTCCTATTCACCCCGTGTTATATCGTGACGACAGTGGTAAATTAAAATTAATGCGTAAGAACTCACAATTGATTACTCCACGTGATTTTGACCTGTCGCCTTATTTTGACGTTATCAAATACCCGATGCTGGATTTTGATGAACTGGGCATTTATCGTAAACTTCCCTGGGATCAAACTGGGGTACATAGCAATGATTTCGGTGACTGCTATATTTCTTACCCAGAAGAAGAGAATGAACTTGAATCTGTTACTACCTTTAACCAGAAAGAAGAGCTAAACAAACTGTTAAAGCAGGAGCAACAACATGATGATAAACAGAAGGATAAACAGAAGGACATACCAGACAGAGATGGATAAATCCGGGTGTAATACATGAAAGTTATTTCAACATGAACCACTACTGAATAAAAACGTCTATCGTAAATAAGGGGGAGTTACTCACCGGATGAACGCCATGACCATACTGGATATTTGGTGTTCATAAAATACTGGCGCATGATGTAAGCAAAGATTCCCCGACAATAATAAGAGAGATCAATGATGATTTACTGGATACTGGCACTGGTGTTACTTTTATCTGTTTCCGCTTATATGCGTCTTGCATTACTGCAATGGTCAGTACTGCTCGGTTTACTACTCCTTGCCTTTCAGTTTTTCAGTCCCGCTAGCTCAACATTTACTACCTCACTATGGCTACTCTATTTTGTCATTATCATTCCGCTCAACCTGCCCGCTTTACGCAGGCGATTAATCAGCCAGATTGTTTTCAACGGCATGAAAAAGGTCATGCCTGGCATTTCACAGACAGAACAGGAAGCACTGGATGCAGGAGATGTCTGGTGGGAGGCTGAACTGTTCAGCGGTAAGCCCAATTTTGATGTCATACGAAAATTACCAAAACCGGTATTAAACGCAGAGGAACAGGCATTTATTGATGGCCCGGTGGAAGCGTTCTGTAAAATGCTGGATGACTGGAAAATCACCCATGAAGATTACGATCTGTCCCCGGAGGCCTGGCAATTTGCCAAAGACAATCACCTCTTTGCCATAATTATCCCCAAACAGTACGGCGGCCTGGAATATTCTGCCCTGTGTCATTCTCAGACAGTCATTAAAATCGGTAGCCGTAGCGGCTCGGCCGGTGTAACCGTAATGGTACCAAATTCACTTGGTCCCGGTAAACTGTTAATGACGTATGGCACAGAAGAACAGAAAGACTATTACCTGCCTCGACTGGCGCAGGGCATTGATGTTCCCTGTTTTGGTTTAACTGGTCCTGATGCAGGCAGTGATGCCGGTTCCATGCCTGATACCGGAATCATCTGTAAAGGCGAATTTGAAGGAGAAAAGGATATACTCGGCATTCGCCTCAATTTTGAAAAACGTTATATCACCCTGGCACCGGTGGCAACCATTCTGGGCATTGCCTTTAAATTATACGACCCCGATCATCTATTAAGTGATGCAGAAGAACGGGGGATTACTCTGGCATTAATCAAACCGGATACTGAAGGCATTGAAATTGGCAAGCGCCACTTTCCAGCCAACCAGGCCTTTATGAACGGGCCGATCCGCGGCAAGGATGTCTTTATTCCACTGGATGCCATTATTGGTGGTATTGATTATATTGGCAGGGGCTGGAGTATGTTAATGGAATGTCTGGGTGATGGCCGTGCCATTTCATTACCGGCACTGGGCACCGCAGCAGGAAAAATGTCATCGAAATACACCGGGGCCTATGCCCGTATTCGCACACAGTTTAGCACCCCCATCGGCCACTTCGAAGGTGTTGAAGAAGTACTGACAAAAATCGCCGGTCAAACCTATGCGATTGATGCAGCAAGACTGATGATACTTTCTGCACTGGATAATGGCACCATACCTTCCGTTTTATCCGGTGTGGTAAAACAACAGTCAATGGAAAGAATGCGGAAGATTATTAACTACTCCATGGACATTCATGGTGGTCACGGTATCTGTATGGGACCACATAACTTTCTGGGACGGGCTTATCAGTTAATCCCGGTGGGCATTACCGTAGAAGGCGCAAATATTCTTACCCGCACCATGATGGTTTTTGGTCAGGGTGCCATGCGCAGCCACCCCTTCCTGTTAAAAGAAGTTGCCGCTGTACATCATAGCGACCCGGCAAAAGGGCTGATTGACTTTGATCGTACCCTGTTTGCGCATATTGGTTTTGTAATCAGTAATAAGGTACGCAGTTTCTGGTTCGGGCTCAGTGGTGCACGCTTTATCAGCACTCCTGGTAACGCTCACACCCGTTATTACTACCGGCAGATTGTACGCATGAGTGCTGCCTTTTCCTTTCTGGCAGACGTCTGTCTTGCCCTGCTTGGTGGCAGCATAAAACGGCGTGAAAAAATCTCTGGTCGCCTTGCCGATATTATTGCTAACCTTTATATATGTAGCGCTGCATTAAAACATTTTGAAGATGAAGGGGAAAACGAAGCCGATCTTCCGCTGTTGCGCTGGGTCTGTGAAGATGCGTTGTTTAATACACAAAATGCGATGAAAAGTATTATGAAAAATCTACCATTCGGCATAATAGGCAAGCTCTGTAATATTATTATCTTCCCGCTGACCAAACCCTATCAGCAACCCGATGACCAGCTTGGCCATGACGTTGCACGTCTTACCCTGACACCTTCGGAAACACTGTCACGTCTAACCGCAGGAATCTTCGTTAGCGACGATCACGATGATGCCACCGGGCGAATAAGTAATGCACTCGATCATGTACTGGCAACGGAAGATATTGAACATGAATTACATAATGCCTATAAAACCGGCCAGTTAAAGAATCGGGGCTATGCTGCCTACGATGAAGCAAAAGATAAAAAACTGATTTCAGATAATGAATATAAACGCTTAAAAGAAACTCAGGCTGCGATACATAATGCAATTAAGGTGGATGAATTTTCCTTTAAAGACTGGAAGATAGAAACACCATAAACCAGCTCAATGGATGTATAGCGCCACACAGGCTATACACAAAGGCAAATATTAATAATACTTTTATCTACACAGGTGCATTTTTATGAACAGTCAACAAAACCGTAAAGTTTTTATTGTTGATGGCAGCCGTACGCCACAATTAAAAGCACGCGGCAAGGTTGGACCGTTTACTGCGGGTGATCTTGCCGTTAATGCTGCACGGCCATTGCTGTTGCGTCATTCCTTCCCTCTGGATGCACTCGATGAAGTTATTCTTGGCTGTATGATGCCGGGAGAAAGAGAAGCCAATGTTGCACGGGTAGTTGCACTACGACTGGGTATTCCGCAAACCGTACCGGCCTGGACGGTGCAACGTAACTGCGCCTCGGGTATGCAATCTATTGATTCTGCCTACCGCAATATTAAACACGGTGAGGCGAATCTTATTCTTGCAGGTGGTGCAGAATCCATGAGCCATGCGCCGGTTTTATTTAACCATACCATGGTCAACTGGCTGAACAGTTTTATGCGTGCCCGTACTGCCGGACAACGCCTGAAAGTCATTTCCAAATTGCGTCTGCGTCACTTTAAACCTGTTATCGCCCTGCTCTATGGTCTGTCTGATGATACCGTTGGTTTAAATATGGGAGAAACGGCTGAAAATATTGCAAATCAGTTTAGTATTTCACGCAAGGAAATGGATAGCTTTTCTGTCAACAGCCATCAACGTCTGGCAAAAGCTATGGATGATGGATTGCTGGAGGAAATTGAAGTTATGTACGATAGTAGAGGGAATTATTATGATCATGATGATGGCCTGCGACGTGATTCCTCTATCGAAAATCTGGCAAAACTACGTCCTGCCTTTGATAGAAAATACGGCAGCGTAACAGCCGGTAACAGCGCACAGATTACCGATGGTGCTGCCTGGGTAATGCTTGCCAGTGAAGCCGCCGTTGAACAGTATCAACTTCCGGTTATAGCAACCATTGAAGATACACAATGGGCCGGTCTGGATCCTGCGGTAATGGGCATGGGACCAGCCCATGCCATGGCGCCGATTTTGCAACGCCATCAACTTGGCGTTGATGACATCGACTACTGGGAAATTAACGAAGCCTTTGCCACTCAGGTACTCGGTTGTATTAAAGCCTGGGAGGATGAAGACTATTGCAAAACCCAGCTTGGACTCGATCAGGCCATCGGCACCATTCCCCATGACAAACTTAATATTGATGGTGGCGGTGTCAGTATGGGTCACCCTGTCGGTGCCAGTGGCGCACGTATTGTATTGCATCTGGCTAAAATCTTACAACGTACACAGACACAATACGGTATGGCAAGCCTTTGTATAGGCGGCGGTCAGGGTGGTGCGGTTTTTCTGAAAAATGCGACCGCTGAAACGCAGCATAAAAAAACTTCCGAGGCAGCATAATGAGTACTGAAACAAAAACATCATCACCCCGGAGCAACCAGCACTGGCATGTCGTGCGCGATGAGAAAGATATCGCCTGGTGTCATCTTGATATGGCGGATAACCGGGTGAATCTATTATCCGTTGCAGTTATTGACGAGCTTGATCAACTACTCGATGAGTTTAATCAGCATAAACCACAGGCCATCATTATTCTATCTGCCAAACCAGACAGTTTTATCTTCGGCGCTGATATAAAAGAATTTACCACTCAGGAAAATTCCCAACAGGCACTCGATTTTCTCCACCGAGGCCATGCGCTGATGAATAAACTGGAGGCCATATCCTGCCCCACCGTAAGCATGATACATGGCATCTGTTTTGGTGGCGGCACCGAGCTGTCACTCGCCTGTAATTATATTATCGCCAGTGATGATACAAAAACAAAAATTGGTCTACCGGAAATCAAACTGGGTATTCACCCCGGCTATGGTGGCACGGTACGTTCGATTGAGCGTTGTGGACCAATGGCTGCAATGAATATTATGCTAACCGGGCGGGCATTAACCGCACGCAGCGCAAAAAAAATTGGCCTGATAGATGAAATGGTGCCACTACGCCAGCTAAAAAAGGCAGCTCAATATTACGCGCTGAACGCCCCGGCACGAAAACCACTTAAATGGCTGCCCCGACTGACAAACACAGCACTGATACGACCACTGATTGCCAGTCAGATGCGAAAACAGGTAGCGCTTAAAGCAAAACCACAACATTACCCGGCACCCTATAAACTGATTGAATTATGGCAGAAATACGCTGGTGAGCGAACGCTTATGCTGAAACAGGAAGCATTGTCGGTTGCAGCATTGACCACCACACCTGCCGCCAGAAATCTGGTTGGGGTTTTCTTTCTGCAGGAAAGGCTCAAAAGTCTGGGTAAAAAAACACACTTCAAGCCCGCTCACGTACACGTAATTGGTGGTGGCATTATGGGTGGTGATATCGCTTCATGGTGTGCCATACAGGGATACTCAGTAACTGTACAGGATCAGAGCCCAGAACGGCTGGCACAAACCTTTAAACGTGCGCAGACTTCCTTTAAAAAGAAGTTTAAACGTAATCGCCGTGCTATCCGCGATGCAAATGACAGACTGCTACCCGACCACCGCGGCGTTGGCATTAAAAATGCCGATATTATTATTGAAGCCATTTTTGAAGATGTAGAAGTCAAACGTAATCTCTATCGCTC
Source organism: uncultured Thiotrichaceae bacterium (assembly GCA_964466455.1). Taxonomy (GTDB): domain Bacteria; phylum Pseudomonadota; class Gammaproteobacteria; order SZUA-229; family SZUA-229; genus S010-25. The sequence goes on along the minus strand of CAYXNL010000027.1, from coordinate 24,161 downwards.
TATCGAACCACAGATGAAAGCCGATGCCATTCTTGCCACCAACACCTCCAGCATAAAGCTGGAGGATTTAAGCTCCGCACTAAAAAACCCCGGTCGGCTGGTCGGCCTGCACTTTTTTAACCCGGTTGCATTGATGCCGCTGGTGGAAATTATTCGCGGTCCACAAAGTGGCGAACACACAGTGCAACAGGCGCTGGCATTTGGCAGAAGCATCGCCAAACTACCTCTGCCGGTTAAAAGTTCACCCGGTTTTCTGGTCAATCGCATTCTGATGCCATATATACTGGAAGCGGTCACCATGGTTGGTGAAGGTATTCCACCTGAAGTCATCGACAAAGCCGCCACCGACTTCGGTATGCCTATGGGTCCAATAGAACTGGCCGATACCGTTGGACTGGATATCTGCCGTTCCGTTGCACAGATACTGGCCGATGCACTGGATATGGCACTACCGGATACACTGGAAAACATGTTTACTTCCAATAAACTGGGTAAAAAATCAGGAGAAGGGTTTTATCAATACAACAGGGGCAAGCCGGTTAAAAATAAAAGCGCCCATTATGACAGGCCACAGGAAGTTCAGGATAGACTGGTGATGCGTCTGTTAAATGAGGCCGCCGCCTGTTTACGAGAAGGCATTGTTGATGACAAAGAAATGGTAAATGCAGGTGTCATTTTCGGTACCGGATTTGCTCCCTTTACCGGTGGCCCACTACAATATATCGAATCACAGGGTAAAGATAAACTGCTGCAATCCCTGCACACGCTGGAAAAGAAATTCGGCCCGTCATTTGAAGCCAACCCCGGTTGGGAACAGTTATGAGTGACTAATCTATGCACTGCTGCCGTGGTAATTTTAATAGAGATGCCCTTTAATCAAACACCGGCCCCAGAGGTTTAACCGTTTCATCTGCCATAATAATGTCAGTTTCATTGATATCACCAGTGACATCAATATTCACTGATTTGACACCTGGCATGGTTTTAAGGATATAGGCAGCCATCAGCATCAGTAGCTTTTCATTATTATTTTCAATGGCCGTTAACAGCTTGTTTGCAATAATTTTGCAGCGTTGTTCAGGTGATGGATCTTCCACCCAGTCACAACTCATCTGCCAGCCTTTATCCATATCCATATCAATTTTATCAAAAAAGTCGTCAGCTTCCTGCAATAACGTATCCGGTATGCTAAATACATTGCTACGCTCATCAATAATAATATTCAGATTCATCATATGATTCTCTGTTAAAATTCAGTAGAAGAGCTCTGGGTTAATCAGAGCCTGATTGATTATACTCGAACCTGATTGATAAATAATATGCTTATTACTATCCCGGAAGTACTAAATAAAGATGATATCCGTGTTGTTCTTGAACTAATGAAGACAGCAAACTTCCGTGAAGGTACAAACTCGGCCGGAAGCGAAGCCAAACGTGTAAAAAATAACCATGAGATGTTTATTTCCGAGGTTGAAACCCAACGCCTGAATAACCTTGTGATGGGTAAGCTGATACACAACCCGGATTATATCGCTGCGGCCTTTGCCTCAAAAATTGCCGCACCTTATTATGCCAGGTATACCGCAGGCATGTATTATGGTAATCATGTCGACGATCCGGTGATGGGACCACCTAACCAGCGTTATCGCTCTGATATATCCATTACTATTTTTCTAAACGAACCTGATACTTATGATGGTGGTGAACTTGTTATTCAGACCACATTTGGTGAGCAAAAAGTAAAACTCAATGCCGGTGATGCGGTCCTCTATCCATCATCAAGCACACATCGCGTTGACAAAGTGACGCATGGCGAACGCCTGGTTGCCGTAACCTGGCTACAAAGTACCATTCGAGATCCTGCAAAACGTGAGATTTTGTGTAACCTGAGTCAGGCACGAGAAACATTAATAAAATCTTCCCCCGATTCTAAAGAACTGGAACTATTAAGTAATAGTTATGTGAATTTACTCAGAATGTGGACAGATATTTAACGCATAACAAAATTTAATACTGGTCACAAAAACAGCTCAAAAAAAAGCCGCAACACTGTTACGGCTTTTTCTACTTCAGTTAGAACTAAAAACTAACGTTCTGAACCTGTTTCTGCATGTGCCAGATCAATAACTTTATCCGCTAGAGCCTGATATTTATCACGATAACCGTCCAGTTCAGAACCCGAGTCCGGCTTATAAAGATCTTTAGGATCAACACCATTTTCCTGTTCATATTTTGAAAATTTATGTTGTACTTCTATCATTTCTTTAATTAATTCAGCTTTTGTACTGCTCATATTTCTCACCTTTGAATGTGTGAATAGACCATCGCTGGCCTTCGATACTTTAAAATATTCAGTCGCTCAGAACTAGCTCAAGTTTATCGTGCAGTGCCTCTTACCCATATACCTATAAAGGGAGAAACATCAAAAAATTAAATCTCCTGAGACTCGATTTGCCATACTCGATTTACCATAATCAGCATCGCAGTTTGCGACGATTTTGTTTTATTTAATCGCATAAAATGTGATTAATAACCACCCTTACGAGTACTTTCTGGACAACCGCCAATTTTTAAACCTTGCTTCGAAGGCATACCGGGAAATAGCGCATACATTTCTTTAGAAGTCACTTTATGTCCCCAGAGCTTACCCATTGCTTTCATAATACCGCGCTCATTGGGCTCTTCACCGGCCAGAGTTTCATCACGAACGTATTTAACCGTATCCCAGTGCGCTGCGGTTGGCTCGATACCTTCTTCGGCAAAAAGTGCTGTCGCAACCTCTTCGTTCCAGTCGTTTGAATTAACTAGATAACCTTTTTCTGTCCTTTCAACTGTTTCAAGTGCCATATCATCTACCTTTTAAAATAGTTATAATGAATCTATAATTATATGTTGCCGTGCTATCGGCTAAAAACAAGTAAGCGAATAAAATCGGGGTCGAATAATAACTTAACCGGGCTATACTTTCCAATATTACAAAGTAGGTAGTACGACAAAGCACCGGTGAACCGCGATGCCTCCACAACAATTTTGATTAGATTAATGTAAGCCATTAAATATAATATATAACTACCTGAAAATATAATATCTAACTACCTGTAAAATGAGAGTTATCTTCCGACTCAGTAACGGCTTTAATGCCTTTATGGGGAAGAAAGATACCGCAACCATATTGACGCCCCGAACCCACTCCAGCTTCTTGCAGCTGTATAGAAGTGACTGCCTCCAGATCAGCGATCATCAAACTTCTCGTTTCCAGTCGATCTGCATCAATCTGTATATTATGCCCCATTCCACACAACATTTTTTTTACCTGGATATGACGCTGTTTTAACTCTGCAACTATCCACGATAAAAAGGCCTGTTCATCATAACCTTCCGGTACCACCACGTAACGTGAAAACAAAGTACCACACGGGATAACTGGTTTTATTGTCATCTCACCGATACTTAGTGACTCACCGGCAATATGTAATATTTTACCACTCAACTGCTTTGCATCCGTGGTTCGCTCCAACGGAATACGTAACCGCATACGTGTCCGACGTGATAACTGTAATAACGCATCATCGGCAGGTCGTTCCCAGCCGTTACCACTGGTTGCACCATGTATTTGCTGGATGGCAATCTCAGGCTCATTCTTCAGCCATGGTAAAATCCTGTATAACTCCCGACCCAGCTCCACAGCATGTGAGACAGGTAACCGTTTACAGTTTATTTTATAACTAACATCAACTATCTTCTCTGATTTTGTTACAGGATTTTCTTTTTCTGCATCTTCCCAAAACATAATCGGCTTACTCCTGTGTTGATGTAAAAACCGCTTCAAGTCTGTCTTCCCAGTCGCCTGGTGTATCAGGAAACTGTGGCTTTACATCCATCCGAAAAAAAAATTCACCGGCAACTGCACGCTTTTTTAACTCTACCTTAAGTTCATCGAAATTTTTCATCTCAGGATTCTGAATCAGCACTTCGCTTAACCATAACATAAATAAAACCCTCTAAAAATGTCTTTAATGTATCATCTCGCCTGACCTGACGGGCAACGTTTACTCTCCAGGGCATCCTGTCATAATATCGCACTCTATATATACCAGTCTACGCATCAAACCGGACTCTAAAGCCACACACGTAGTTTGTGCATTAGAGCCTTAATTGCATTAGAGCCTTAATTTATAGATACAAGCCGGATTCTCATCGCGCAAACACATAACTAAGGAGAACGGCAATTAGTAACTCTTTATTTACCCAAAGGGACTGTTGCCCAGTATTTGTAGATAAATTATCCGGCACAGCTTGCCTAAATTGGTAGAATATTACAATATCACTTAAGAAAATCGTAAATACTGGCACACTGTTACCGCATCCTCGCACACCATCGGAACGGGCTATTGAGTGAAAAAAGCCAGCATACTATTCCTTATTGGATAAGGCTTTTCTAATTACCCCTCCCATGCGTAGGATTTAATAGAGCGTTATAGACACCTAAACTTCGACCCAGAGATTTGTGATACCTCAGACGTGGTTAAGATAACATCAAATGGATATTGTTATAAAAAATGTTTGGTACTACAATCGCCCCTGATAGCACTAATCACTGACAGGTTTGCAATTTTGAGACCTGCTAACAACAAACCAAAGCGGCAGACAGGAGAAATTCCATGGCCAAGAAGACTTATGAAACACCCATGCTTGATGAACTTGAAAACGGCCCGTGGCCAAGTTTTATTTCAGGGATAAAAAGACTACGTGACGATCACCCTGCTGAATACATTCAGGATATGAACCGCAGCTTGCTGGGACAGCTTGAACATTCATATGAGACACGCAAAGGTTACTGGAAAGGAGGCACCGTCTCCGTGTTTGGTTACGGTGGCGGAATCATCCCACGTTTTTCTGAAGTAGGTTCGGCTTTCCCTGAATCAAAAGAGTTCCACACCATTCGTATACAACCCCCTGCTGGCAACCACTATACGACTGCAATGTTGCGTCAACTTGGTGACAGTTGGGAAAAATATGGCTCTGGCCTGCAAACATACCACGGTCAAAGTGGTGACATCATGTTTATTGGTATATCGTCTGACAATATACAGCCCTTCTTTGATGACGTTAATGCCTATGGCTGGGATCTGGGTGGTGCTGGCCCCGCAATGCGTACTTCCATGTCCTGTGTAGGCGCCTCACGCTGTGAAATGTCCTGCGCCAATGAGCAAAGTATTCAACGTCACCTGGTAAACAACTTTACCGATGACCTTCATCGCCCGGCACTGCCATACAAATTCAAGTTTAAAGTATCTGGCTGCCCTAACGATTGCGTGGACTCGATTGAACGTGCAGATATGGCCATTATTGGTACCTGGCGTGATGACATGAAAGTTGACCAGGAAGAAGTAAAAAACTACATTAATGCAAAAGGTGAAAATGGCCGTCAATATTATATTGATAATGTCGTTTCACGCTGCCCAACTAACTCACTGCGTTTAAATGACGACGATACTTTAACCGTTGACAACCATAACTGTGTACGCTGCATGCATTGTCTGAACGTTATGCCAAAAGCATTACACCCCGGTGATGACCACGGTGTTAGTATCCTTGTTGGTGGTAAACGTACGCTAAAAATCGGTGGTTTAATGGGCACAGTTATTCTCCCATTCAAAAAAATGGAAACCGAAGAAGATTATGAATCACTAATTGAACTGGCTGAGGAAATGATTGATTTCTGGGCTGAAAATGCTCTTGAGCATGAACGCACAGGTGAAATGATCGAACGTATCGGCCTGGTTAACTACCTGGAAGGCATTGGTGTTGATGTCGATCCAAATATGGTTGGCAGCCCTCGCGAAAGCTCATACATTCGTATGGACGGCTGGAACGAAGAAGCTGAAAAATGGTTTGAGCGTAAAGCGGAAGCCGCAAGCGCCTGAAACAACCACCTTAGATCAAACTAACCTGGCTAAAGTAGTAGCTAATGTCAAGTGGGGGGGCATCTGCCCCCCTGTAACGAAATTGAATTATTGAGGAATTAATAATGAGTCACGATAAACCTCGCTCGCCCATAGAATCCGGCTGTCCTGATGCATTCCAGTACATGCATCCTGTAATGCGCAAAAATTTTGGTCAATGGAAGTTCCACGATCATCCAAAACCAGGCGTACTCCGTCATGTTGCATACAGTGGTGATGAAATCTGGACAGTACGCGTAGGCACGCAACGTATTTTAGATATCTTTTCCCTACGCACACTGTGCGATATTGGTGATGAGTTTGCTGATGGTTACATCCGCTTCACCATCCGCAGCAATGTTGAATACATGGTCGCTGATGGTGCAAAAGTTGAACCTTTAATCAAGGCTATAACAGATGCTGGTTACATTGTTGGTGGTACCAAAAACTCAGTAACCATGATCTCACACACACAGGGCTGGTTGCACTGTGATATTCCAGCTACGGATGCATCGGGTGCGGTTAAATCAATGATGGATGAATTAATTGATGAGTTCCGTAACTGCAATATGCCAAACCGTGTTCATATAACGACTTCATGTTGTCAGATTAACTGCGGCGGTCAGGGTGATATTGCAATCAATATCCAGCACACCAAACCCCCCAAAATAAATCATGACCTGGTAGCTAATATATGTGAACGCCCAACCGTAGTCGCGCGTTGCCCGGTTGCTGCTATTCGCCCTGCAATGGTTAATGGTAAACCTTCTCTGGAAGTTGATGAAAAGAAATGTATCTGTTGTGGCGCATGTTTTCCTCCATGCCCACCGATGCAAATCAATGATGCCGAGCATTCCAAGTTGGCAGTATGGGTAGGTGGTAACCACTCTAACGCTCGTAGCAAACCAACTTTCCAGAAACTTGTTGCTGCTGGCATTCCAAATAATCCACCACGCTGGCCTGAGGCAACTGCAATTGTAAAAAATATTTTGCAGGCTTATAAGGAAGACGCCAAAGACTGGGAAAGAATTAATGACTGGATTGAACGCATCGGTTGGCCACGTTTCTTCGAGAAGACAAATTTGCCATTTACCAAGTATCACATTGATAACTGGCGCGGCTCGCGTAATAGTCTGAATGCTTCCACTCACATCCGTTTCTAACGGCATACGTATCGAAAAGGTATTTTTATAGTGAAATTTAGTATTCAAATTAATGAAGGTCCCTATCAGCACCAGGCCTCCGATACTGCCTATCAGTTTATTAAAGCAGCGCTGGCAGCGGGACATGAGATATTCCGTGTTTTTTTCTACCATGATGGTGTTAATAATGCGACACGCCTGGCGGTACCGCCACGCGATGATCGTAATATTTCCGCATTGTGGACACAACTGGCAAAGGAAAAAAATCTTGATCTGGTTGTCTGTATCGCCGCCGCCCAACGCCGTGGTGTTATGGACGCAGATGAAGCAAAACGTCAGGGACTGGATGCAGATAATATTGCAGAAGGTTTTCGTATATCTGGTCTCGGCCAGTTGATAGAAGCGGGTATCCAGTCTGACCGTCTGGTCGTATTCGGTGATTAAGGTTGAGGAAATATAAAGATGTCAATTAAAAAATTTATGTATATCAACCGCAGAGCACCGTATGGCACTATCTATGCACTTGAGTCATTAGAGGTTGTATTAATCGGTGCTGCATTCGACCAGGATGTCAGTCTTGCTTTTATCGGCGATGGCGTTTATCAGCTAACAAAAGGCCAGAATACCGACGCGATTGGTCAGAAGAACTTCTCACCAACGTATTCTGCTCTTGGTGACTACGATGTGAATAAAATTTACATCGAGAAAGAGTCACTGGAAGAACGTGGTTTGACTCTGGATGACCTTCAGCATCTTGTATGGGAAGACGAAGACGATGACTGGGCGGAAAAAGATTCTATTCGTCTGGTAACACGTACTGAACTTGCTGACATCCTGGATGAACAAGACGTACTTTTAAATTTCTAGGAGATTAAAAATGGCAATATTACATACAGTAAATAAATCTCCATTCGAGTCCAACAACTTTGAAATATGTCTGGGACTTGCTAAACAGGGAACCACCATTCTTCTGATTGAAGATGGTGTCTATGCAGCAACAACCGGTCATCATATTGCTGAAAAGATTACCAGCACCAGTGGCATTTCATTTGCTGTTCTGGGTCCTGATCTAGAAGCAAGAGGTTTAGGAAATAAACTGGCCGATGGTATCAAAGTCGTTGATTATGAAGGCTTTGTAAATTTAGTAGCTGAGAATGACTCTGTTCAATCCTGGCTTTAACTAATTTTTTTAATTTTACGCTAACTACGAGGAAATCAACATGGCATCAATCGATGTAAACGGTAAACAATTTGAAGTGGATGAAGAAGGATATCTTTCAAATCTAAATGACTGGGAACCAGCAATTGCTGAAGTAATGTCAAAAGCGGAAGACTGTGAATTAACATCTGAACATTGGGATATTATTAACTTTCTTCGCGAATATTATGAAGAGTACCAAATTGCACCTGCAGTACGTGTACTAACTAAGGCAGTTGGCAAAAAACTTGGTAAAGAAAAAGGTAACAGCAAATACCTGTATGAACTGTTCCCATATGGTCCAGGTAAACAGGCATGTAAATATGCTGGCCTGCCTAAACCAACAGGTTGTGTTTAATTTACAGCTAATACCGTAAATTACCTGGTAAATAATCTGGGGGACGCTGTTAATCCCCCAGATTTTGATAAGCCAGGGTTTTGATAAGAAGTTCTCCGATTTTTTCGGTTTACTAATACTGGCGAGAAGGTAACCAATGAACGCACTTAGTATTTTGTACGTCATTCTGTTTTATGTAGCAATGATCACACTAGTTGTTGGTATTGCGAACAAACTTTTGCAATATAAACGAGTGCCTGCTCCGTTTAAAATAGCAGTTACACCTGCCCCGTTGACTAAAACGGGTGTTGTCTATCGATTTTTTACTGAGATTGTTTTTTTTAACAGCCTCTTTCGGTCATCAAAATGGACATGGATTTTCAGCTGGATGTTCCATTTATCACTATTACTGGCATTTTATCGCCACCTGCGTTACGTCATTTCACCTGACTCTTTCATCTGGCCATTCGTGAATAACGAGCTTATACAGAGTTTTGGTCATTATGCCGGATTCACCATGTTTATCGGTCTGTGTGGATTATTTGCCCGCCGTATCTTTGTTGATCGCGTACGCTATATTTCGGCAACATCCGACTATCTTATGTTATTGCTTATTATCGGCATCTCGGTTTCCGGTCTGTACATGAGCTATTTTGCACACACCGATATTATCCAGTTAAAAGAATTTATCCTTGGTCTATTTTTCTTTGACTGGAAGAATATACCCGGTGATGCCATATTGCTCGCCCATTTAACAATGGTGCTAACACTGATGATAATTTTCCCGATAAGCAAGCTGTTACATGCGCCAGGCCTGTTTATGTCGCCAACTCGTTATCAGGTTGATAATCCTCGTGAAAAACGTCATATATCACCCTGGGGTGCAGAGCTGGAAGCTAGTGATGGTCGCAACTCATAAATACGGAATCAATACCGGTATCAATTATTAAAATTATATAGTGTCGATCTGCCCCAGGTAGATTTAACCTGGCCGACTTAACTGGAAACTGAATTTTACGCTGAGAAACCAAAATGGCTGATTACGAAATACCAGAAACGCATGAATTTCCCATTATCCCGTCCATCATGGAAGGGTCAATGGCACATAGCTCACCTTTTGTTGCAGCTGAAGAGTTCCAAACTGCTCTGGGATTTTCCAGCGGCAAAGAAACCGGTGATTTAATTGACGGCTGGAAAGAGAAATTCCTTGAAGTATTAACCGATAAACTGAAAAAATACCGCTCATTACAGGTATTCATGGATATCTGTGTTAAATGTGGTGCCTGTACAGATAAATGCCACTATTTTATTGGTACAGCTGATGCCAAAAATATGCCAGTCGCTCGACAGGATCTGCTCCGGAAAGTTTATCGCCGCCACTTTACCTTTGCCGGTAAATATTTTCCTAAACTTGTCGGTGCCGTTGACCTGACCGAAGAACGTGTCAGAGAAATGTACAGTTACTATCACCAGTGCTCGGAATGTCGACGTTGCGCGGTATTTTGCCCTTTTGGTATTGATACGGCTGAAGTTACCATGGCGGCACGAGATATCCTTGCACAGATTGGTCTGGGGCAAAAATACGATAACCAGATTATTGCTAAAGTACATCAAATTGGAAACAATCTGGGTTTGCCCGAACGGGCACTGGCCAATACATTAGAAGGCCTGGAAGAAGAAGTCGAAGAAGATACCGGTATCAAGGTACGTTACCCGCTTAATGAAAAAGGGGTTGATATACTTCTGGTTACGCCTTCTGCTGATTTCTTCGCCGAACCTCACGTGGATGGCCTGATTGGTTATGGAAAAGTTTTCCATGAGGCAGGGGTTACCTGGACAATGAGTTCAATAGCCTCAGAGGCTGCCAACTTTGGCTTATTCATTGGAAACTATGAAAATATGCGTCAGGTTGCCCTGCGTGTACGTGATGCTGCTAAAGATCTGGGTGTTAAACGTATTATTTTTGGCGAATGTGGGCATGCCTGGCGCGTAGCCTATAACTTTCTGGACACACTGGCAGGTCCCTGGGACTTCCTTGACCAGAGTTACCCGATACCACAACATATTCTTGAGTTTACCAAGGATTGTCTCGACCGCGGTATATTGAATATCGACAAGTCTGGAAATGACCACATGACGATAACTTTCCATGATTCATGCAATATTGCACGTGCTTCACGTATCGGTAAAGAACCAGGCAGTCAGTTTACTACCCCGCGTGAAGTTATCAGGGCAGTATGTAATAACTACCACGATATGGCCATTGAAACCATCTATGATCAGACCTTCTGCTGTGGTGGTGGTGGTGGCCTGCTTACCGACGATTTAATGGAATTACGTATCAAGGGCGCACTACCACGGATGGAAGCACTGAAAAATGTTACAAAGGATCATGGTGTTACCCACATGGCAGCAATATGTGCCATTTGTAAATCACAGTTTACAAAAGTACTACCCTATTACGGTATGACTATGGATCAGATTGTCAGTGTTCACCAACTGGTAAGCAATGCAATTATTTTAGAAGGACAGGATAAAGAAGTTGAGGACAGCAGCGATGCTGATGAAGCAGCCTGAATAAATATCAATGCAGATTCAAAACATAGCGGCTACCTGTTATTGCCCATGACTCATGTAAACGAATCAGCATTAACCAAGAAGTAAAATTAAATAACAATTATTTTTGACATAGAACCGGAGAGATATCTCGGGTACAAGCGACAGGAGAACTGGCATGGCCACTTCCAAAGAAGATATGCAAAACACCAGGTTAACCTTTAGACGATTTGAAGATGGAAATCAGGATTGGGGTAATCTCTCAAATAAGATATTCAAAGAAGATAGCTCACACAAGTGTCCTACTTATGTACATCGTACCCCCCCCTGCCAGGGTAGTTGTCCTTCAGGCGAAGATATCCGCGGATACCTTGATATTGTGCGTGGTATAGAAACATTACCAGAAGGTGTTTCTATGCAGGAATATGCTTTCCGCCGTTTAACCGATGCCAATCCGTTCCCGTCCATGATGGGACGTGTCTGTCCGGCTCCCTGTCAGACAGGCTGTAACCGCAATAAGGTGGAAGATTTTGTAGGGATTAACTCGGTTGAACAGTATATTGGTGATACCGCTTTTAAGGAAGGCTTTAAATTTGATAACAGTGCAGAACTGTCCGGTAAAAAAGTTGCCATTATTGGTGGCGGACCGGCTGGCATGTCAGCAGCCTATCAATTACGTCGTAAAGGTATTGCATCAACCATTTTTGATGACCATGACGAACTCGGTGGCATGATGCGTTACGGTATTCCAGGCTATCGTACCCCGCGCGATTACCTGGATAATGAATGCCAGCGTATTGTTGAGATGGGAAATATTGAGACCCGTATGAATACACACGTAGGTAGCGATATTAGTGTTGCAGAGCTTGAAAAAGAATATGATGCTGTTCTGTGGGCTCTGGGTTGCTGGACCGGGCGTGGACTACCGGTTGAAGGCTGGGATGAAACGCCTAACTGTATTTCGGCAGTTAAATTCCTTGAACAGTTTAATAAAGGTGAAATGAAATATACAGGTAAACGCGTACTGTGTATTGGTGGTGGTGATACCTCAATTGATGTTGTTTCCGTATCACGCCGCATCGGAACCATTGCCGACTACAATGAGAAACCGGAAGCTGTCGTCAACGGTGAAATTTCTCACGCCAGTCACGACACATCGAAAAACATTCCCTGTAAACAGGTAACGCTGACTGCTCTATTCAAAAAAGAAGAAATGACTGCGGCCGAACATGAAGTAGAAGACGCCATTATTGAAGGTGTCAATTTAATAAATGAAGTCATGCCAGTTGCACTTATCCGTGATAACAACGGACGTGCAACGGCAATGAAGTTTGTTGACTCAACATGGGTGAACAATGCGCCAGTAGCGGTTGAGGGCGGTAAAGAATATACCATTGAAGCAGATATTATTGTTGCAGCTATTGGTCAGGGTGGTAATCTGGAAGGCTTGGAAGATATCAATAATGGCCGTAATCTTGTGGATTCAGACAATGTATTTCGTGTACCTGGAAAAGAAAACCATTTTGTCTGTGGCGATATTGTTCGTCCCCATCTGTTAACCACGGCTATCGGTCAGGCATATATCGTATCAGAAACCATCGCCAATCATTTCAAGGATATCGAACTTAAAAAACGTCCAAAGGTTGATGTTCACTATTTCAGGCTTGAACAGAAGTTACATGAAGCTGGTTTAGATCCCAAACCATATAATGCGGATGACTATCATGAAGATGAACAACGTGGTACCTATACACAGGACTACGCCATTCATAACTATGAAGACCGCTCTCAGCATGAGATTATTACTACTGATCACATGTTCCTTGGACATTTTGACTACACATTGCGTAATTTACGTGATACAGATGTACCCTCTTCAGATGAAGTACTAGGTCATTTCGCTGAACGCCAGATCAATCTTGAAGAAGAAAAAGCCGTTGCAGAAGCAGACCGATGCATGAGCTGTGGCATGTGTTTTGAATGTGACAATTGTGTTATCTACTGTCCACAAGGCGCAGTTTTCCGTGTTAAAAAAGGCCAATCTACAACTGGTCGGTATGTTGATACAGATTATGCCAAATGCATTGGTTGTCACATCTGCTCAGATGTATGCCCTACCGGTTACATAGATATGGCTCTGGGTGACGGTTGATATATTAACTATCACTTTACATATTCGAGAGTATCGACTGAACAAGGTAATCTAATGACAAGATTCTTATGTATTATTTATGTGTTGACCGGGTTAATGCTGGCATCTCTATCTGTGCAGGCGCAGGAGCCGCTGCCCACAATCAACCTACCGACAGATCAAAACGTGAAATGTGCAATACCCGGGTCCAAGTATAACCAGCGTAGAAATCACATGAAATACCTTCTGCATGAACGCGATGAAACTATGCATGAGGGTATTCGTAATGAACCTATAAGTTTGGCAAAATGCATCGACTGCCATGTAAAGCCTGACAAAAATGGTCATATACCCAGCATTAAAAGTAAGGAACATTTCTGCCATGGTTGTCATGAATATGCTGCGGTGCAGATTGACTGTTTTGAGTGTCATGCAGATCGTCCTCAAAAATACATTAAACGTAACGTAAAATTGAGAGAACAGTTGCAAAAAACACTTTCTGGCAATGAATCGACAGAAAAAGGGGTTACACAATGAAGAAGTCAGTAAATAAATCAAGACGTGACTTTTTATCTAAAACTGCCATTGCCGGTACTGTCACCATCGCTGCAGGCGTTTTATTGCACCGCACAGCAAATGCAGAGAATATGAACACATCTGTTTCAACTCGACCTCTGGATCAGCCTGTCAGCAATAAAAATCGCTGGGGAATGCTGATCGATACCAATAAATGCTCAACAGGCTGTACTGCCTGTGTAAAGGCATGTGTTGAAGAGAACGGTCTGGTTGAACATCATCATCGTAAAATTGATGCACAATATATCCGTAAGGTTACCTTAAAGAGTAAATCAACTGGCTACGAAACCTCGTTGCCGATAATGTGCCAGCACTGTGGCTCTGCGCCCTGTGTTGATGTATGCCCGACAGGTGCTTCTTTTATTCGTGCTGACGGTATTGCACTGGTAGACAGACATATTTGTATCGGTTGTCGTTATTGTATGATGGCCTGCCCTTATAAAGCGCGCTCTTTTGTACACGAAAATCTTGACGATCAAATGACCAGTGATCCACGGGGTAAAGGAACCGTGGAAGCCTGTAATATGTGCGTAACCAGAGTAGATAATGGCAAAATCCCTGCCTGCGTTGAAGCCTGCAGTGCTGAAAGTCATAACGCCATGATTTTTGGTGATCTTAATGATCCGAACAGCCCAATTTCAATTGAACTGAAGAAACATGGTGGTAAGCAGATTCGTTCAGATCTGGCACTGGATACCGGTGTGCGTTATCAGGGTTTGAATGAATAATACCGATAGGCATCATTAAAAATTTTATCATGTAACCCCTTGGGGTGAGTGTCAGGATGACACGAACAATAAAGAAGAGAATCAATCATAATGAGTAAAATAGAATACATATCTCTACCAGGTAAAAGCCCGGCCTATTTTGGATTACTTGCCATTTTTGGCCTGTTCACATTTACCGGCCTGCTTTCTGCCTTTTTTATGGAACATTATGGTCACCATATTACCGGTATGACCAATCAGGTTGTTTGGGGAATGCCGCATGTTTTCGCTGTCTTCCTTATTGTAGCGGCCTCTGGTGCATTGAATGTTGCCTCCATTGCCTCCGTGTTTCGTAAAAAAATATACGAGCCAATGGCACGGCTGTCTGCTCTACTTGCAATTGCATTGCTAGCTGGCGGACTGACTGTTCTGCTACTTGATCTGGGGCGTCCAGATCGACTAATTATTGCCATGACCTATTATAACTTCAAGTCTGTTTTTGCCTGGAACATTATTTTATACAGTGGCTTCTTTACGTTTTGCGGCATTTATCTGTGGACGATGATGGATCATGGTGCGCATAAATATAAACCTTATGCCGGCTTCTCCGCTTTTGTCTGGCGCCTGATTCTTACCACGGGTACCGGCTCTATTTTTGGCTTTATTATTGCCCGTTCAGCCTACGATTCAGCACTTCTGGCACCAATGTTTATTATTATGTCTTTCTCCTTCGGACTGGCTATTTTTATCCTTGTGTTAATGGCAAGTTACAAATGGTCTAACATGGAGCTAGGTGATGTGGTTTTATTACGGTTAAGGAATCTACTTGGTATTTTTGTTGTATCGGTATTATATTTCACCGTGGTTTATCACCTGACAAATATATATTACACACAGCATCATGGTATTGAAAAATTTATTCTCCTTGATGGTGGCATCTATACTGCTATTTTCTGGATAGGTGAAGTACTAATTGGAGGCCTCATCCCACTGGCCTTAATTTATGCGCCGAGCTTGAAAAAGAATCGTAATGTACTGGGTCTGGTGTGTGCCATGATAATTATTGGTGGCCTGGCACAGATGTATGTCATTATTATTGGCGGACAGGCTTACCCGATGGATCTGTTCCCTGGCTATACCGTAAGCAGCTCTTTTTATGATGGTATTGTAAACAGCTACACACCTTCATTACCAGAAATTATGCTTGGATTTAGCGGTATGGCAATAACATTACTTATTGTAACCTTTGCGCTTAAAGTATTACGCTTCCTGCCTAATTCACTGGCAGATAGTGTTGCCGACCCAAACTATTCTGCCAAATAAAAGCAGAGGACAACAATATTTATTACCCTTAACGGGGTGTGGATACGAGGCAGAGATAAAATTTTATCCCTGCCTCGTATTCTCTCTTTACCCATCTGTGAATTTCTTGTTCCATTATTTGAATTGATTGATGCTGGGTCGCAGTATGCTGACCGACAGACGGCGTTACCAAAACTTGCTTTAGAAGTGCTAAAGTGGCGTTTTGATGCCTTGCTGTCGATCAGCATACTGCGACTGAATGTCGCCTAATTACCGTTCTCCTTAGTATGTCACGTATTTTCATATCTGCTGCCCACAAATCTTCTGGCAAAACTTCAGTTAGTATCGGCCTGTGTGCTGCATTAAAACAACGTGGTCAGGTTGTACAGGCGTTTAAAAAAGGACCGGACTATATTGACCCCTACTGGCTCACACTAGCATCTGGACGCGACTGTTTTAACCTTGATTTTTATACTATGGAGGAGGATGAAATCCTTTCTCTTATGCATGCCCGGTCAAGTGATGCGGATATCAGCCTGATTGAGGGCAATAACGGTCTATATGACGGGCTTGATCTTGATGGTAGTAATAGCAATGCAGCATTGGCAAAATTAACACAAACCCCTGTTATATTAGTATTAAGTGCCCAGGGTATGACACGAGGAATTGCTCCACTAATACTTGGTTATCAGGCATTTGATAAGGATGTAGCCATAAAAGGAGTCATCCTTAACCAGCTCGGTGGATTACGACACGAAACAAAACTACGGCGTGTCATCGAACATTACACCGACGTACAGGTCGTTGGCGCTATTCATAATGACAGCCGTCTGGGTATTGATGAACGCCATCTTGGTCTGGTCCCTGGTAATGAGGATCCTTTTTGTACGGAAAAGATTCAGTTACTCTCTCAGGCGATTCAGCAACAGGTCGATCTGGATGAGATAATCAGTATCGCCAAAAAAAGTCCTGCTTTAGCTAATTCCTCTTCCATAACTATTCCAGAACCAGTAATATCAGTAACAACTGAAAACATAACGCTTGGTTTGGTACGCAATGCAGCATTTGGCTTTTATTACCCGGATGATATACTGGCATTTCAACAGGCTGGTGTAAAAATAATAGAGATCGACCCTTTTGTTGATACAGAACTCCCGCGTATTGACGCCCTGTTTATCGGTGGTGGATTCCCTGAAACCAGCATGGATAAACTGGAGAAAAATATATCTCTGCGTCAGGCTGTTAAAACAGCCATTAATAATGGCCTGCCCACCTACGCTGAATGTGGTGGTCTCATGTATCTAGCGCGTAGTATCGAATGGAATAATCACACACATAAAATGGTTGGTTGTCTTGAGGGAGATATCATCATGGAGACCCGACCGCAAGGACGTGGTTATGTACAACTTGAAGAAACAGCGGAAAATCCGTGGCCTCAAGGTACAAAAAAAATTATTCATGCACATGAATTTCATTATTCACATTTTAAAAATGTCGATAAAAATGTAAAATTCGCCTTTCGTGTATTACGTGGTATGGGTATTAATGGTGAATATGACGGTATAATCCATCACAATCTTATTGCCTGCTACACTCACCAACGTACTTCACGGAATAATCCATGGACAAAACGATTTATCGAATTTGCCAGACAACATCAACAAAATAAATTAAAAGTATGATTACAATCACCCCCAACGCTGCTGCACAGATAAAAATCTCTGCTGATCAGAGCAAATCCGAAGGTATGGCCTTACGCATTGCCGCTACCCGTAAAAAAGATAACAGTATCCACTACGGCATGGGCTTTGATAATGTAAATGAGGATGATATTTCTATTACTTCTGAAGATATTGAAATTATTGTCGCCCCAGCAAGCGCTAAACTACTTAAAAATACCACTATTGACTTCATTGAACTGGAACCTGAAAAGTATCAGTTTATCTTCATGAATCCTAATGATCCGGAATATAAGCCCCCTGGTGAATAAATCCACTGCTATAGTCATAGCAATATCATCATACTTACCAATACTTCCATTAACACATAACTGAAAAACTCCATGAGTGGAACAAAAACCTTTGAATGGAGCAAGGATTCACTAAAAATCCTCTACCAACTAATCGGCACACTGAATTCAGCAGATACCAGCCGTGAAATTCTGCATGATTTTCTATTTCTCATTAGACGAAGTTTTCATGGTAAAGCGGCATCTATTCAACTTATAACGAATGACGGGCTAATGGATCTTGTTGCCTATGATGGTATTAGTGAAAATCAGGCTAATGCGATCCAGCATATGCCTATTGATGGCCACCTGTTCAGTTTTGAAACTGATGCAATTGATGAAATACAGATCCATGATAGTAAACTGGAATTTGATGAACATAAAACCATCCAGGTTTGTATACCTGTACGCTATAAAATACGTACTCTGGGTGTAATTAACCTGTTTACCACAGATCATCTGGAAATTACCGAGGAACTTGCTTATTTATTACTCTCCATCGGCGCTCATCTGGGAGAAGCACTAAAAAAGCAGCAAATAGATGAAGATACAAAACAACAGTTAATACTCGATGAACGTAATATGATTGCCAACGAACTACATGATTCACTGGCTCAGACATTGGCGTCCCTACGTTTTCAGGTTCGTATTCTTGATCAGTCATTGCAGTCTATCGGCAATTATATGACAATAAAAACCATTGAGCAGGTTGAACATGGTCTCGATGAGGCTAGTACCGACCTGCGTGAACTTATTGCCCATTGCCGCATTCCCATTGAAGAACAGGGGCTGGTTTCAGCAATCAAACGGGTTGTAGAAAAGTTTAAACAGGAAACAGGTATCCATATCCTGTTACAATATGAAGTTAGCAACCTTGAATTACCAACCAATATAGAATTAAATGCCTATCGTATTGTTCAGGAAGCATTAACAAACATCAAGAAACATGCCGATGCCTATATTGTACGAGTGCTTGTTACTCTCGATGATAAGAACAACATTCGAATTCTCATCGAAAATGATGGCAAGGGTTTTGATCAGAGTAAAATTCACAGCGAAGCAGGTAAACATATTGGCTTAACCATTATGAAAGAACGGGCGCGCTATATTGGTGGTGAGCTTAAAATTGAAAGTGAAATTGATGAAGGAACGCGTATTGAACTAAAATTTAACCCAACTAAAGCCAGGCTAAAAAAAACAGGACTAACCTGAGCCAGGATATTCCAGGATTACAAATACTATGCGTGTAATTATAATTGATGACCATGCCCTGTTTCGTGATGGCCTTAAAGGGCTTCTGGAGCAGCGTAATATTGATGTTGCCGGTGTTGCCGCCGATGGCGAGGAAGGTATTAAACTGGCATTACAGATCCGACCAAATATCATCCTGCTGGATTTACGTATGCCGCACATGGGCGGTCTTGATACCCTGCCCGTTTTACGCAAAGAACTTCCAGAAATTCCCGTAGTAATGTTAACAACAAGTAATGATGAAAGTGACCTGATCAGAGCATTACGTACCGGTGCACAGGGCTATCTATTAAAAGATATGGAACCCGATGAACTGGTCGGCGCGCTGCGTGATATTGAAAATGGTAAAAATGTAGTGGCGGCTGATTTAACTGATGCGCTAGCAAGAATGGTTCAGGGAGAAAGTACAGCCGAATGTGATGAAGGTCCGTTTTCAGAACTCACACCACGTGAATCGGAAATTCTGTGTCTGCTTGCAGAGGGACAAAGTAATAAACTGATTGCCAGAAATCTGGGAATTTCCGATGGTACAGTAAAACTGCATGTTAAGGCCATTTTACGCAAGCTGAATATCCACTCACGAGTTGAAGCAGCCGTTATGGCAGTTGAACACGGACTGCGTAACAAAGAGAAAAATGAAGGCTAATTCTCCGCAGACAAATACTGAATAAACCAGCTGAATAAACCAGCTGAATAACCCCGCTGAATCAATTAATAGAGGTACCCTAAAAAGATTATAAGATGAAAACATTTAAAGAAATTGTCGCTGAAGCCAGCAAAACCATTACCGAATATATGCCCTGGGATGTCGACGAAAAGTTTCAGCAGGATCCGGATATCCTGCTGCTGGATATCCGTGAGGAATGTGAATTCAGTGTTTTCCATATTAAGGGCTCAATGTTGGTTCCTCGGGGAATTCTTGAAACAGCGTGTGAAGCAGAATATGAAGATGCCGTACCGGAATTAATTGTAGCCAGAGAAAGAGAAATTATTGTAATCTGCCGTTCAGGTAATCGCAGCGTACTCGCTGCACAGGTAATGCAGACAATGGGATACAAAAATATCAGCTCAATGAAAACCGGACTTCGTGGCTGGAATGATTACGAGTTACCCTTATACGATATCGAAAAAAACAAACTGGATCCTGACGAGGTAGAAGAAAAACTTAATGCGGGTTTCAGTTCCAGCATCATGCATCCGGATAGACGCACTATTATTGCCTGATTAACAGTCCAGCTTA
>CAYXNL010000027.1:0-3668 GCA_964466455.1 uncultured Thiotrichaceae bacterium | reverse complement strand
CCAGCTTATAGATTAGAGTTCATTTAAACATAATGTTTGCGGTCTTTACGTCGACGTCCTGCTTTTTGTGTAATAACACCTTGAATAACCTCAATGCCGGCAACTTCTACCGTATCGTATAAATCATTTAGCGGCTGCAGGTAATACTTTTTATCCATAATTTTAAGTTGCCTGAAAATATATTCATGGTCCAGCTCAGCCATTACATAACAACCATCCGAAACCACACCCTCAGGGTCGATAATAATAATTGCGCCCTCAGGAAATTCTGGCAGCATACTGTCACCTAATACACGCAGCGCAAACGGCTGTTTCGCTGAACATCCGGAACCTGTATCCATATATACACCATTAATTAACCGATAATGCTGTATTATACACGTAATAAATAACAATCTGAAATGAATCCGATTCGCCTGTCATGGCCGAAACGTGTAAAATAGACAGTCGGAATTTTCACCCTTAATATAAAGAACATGTCAGAAATTATCAGTAAAAATAAACACGTTACCCTCTCTTACTCTGTCTATGATGAAGGTGGGGAAATGGTTGAGCGTATTGATCTACCAATACAGTATATCCACGGCAGAAAAAGTCAGGTTATTGAAAAAATAGAAATAGCACTTGAAGGCCATAAAGAAGGTGATGCCGTCGATATTATACTTAGTCCAGAGGATGGTTTCGGTCCGCATCTGTCTGAACTAACTTTTACTGATAATCTTGAAAATGTCCCGGAAGAGTTCCAGTCTATCGGCGCAGAAGTTGAGTTTCAAAATGACCAGGGAGAGAGTAAAATTTTTCGGGTCACAAAAATAGAAGACGGAAAATTAACGGTAGACGGTAATCATCCATTTGCCGGTAAAAACATTACCTATCACATCACCATTTCCGGCGTACGCGATGCAACCTCTGAAGAGCTGGCAAATGGGATTCAGAATATGCCAGCTCTGCACTAAGAGCCAGATTGGACCTGCTAATGCTGAAATTAATTGCAATTTACGGTATCCTCCCACACTGGAACAGAACAAGATAAGTTATGTCGCCAATACCTGATATTACTAATGCAGAACAATGGACTGTACATACTACTCTTAGTGAACGCTGGGCGGATAAAGAGATTGAACTTCAGGTGGCCGATGTTGAAATAAAAATGTCCCCGCATGACCGGCAGGTAACTCTATGCCCTGCCCTGTTCTGGGAAGTAAATACAACCAGTTTTGTCATTATCAAGACCGGTGAAAAAAACTACCGATGCCAGTTTTATTATCGGGGCTATCAGCAATATGGTACGGGAAAATCTGAATTTGATGACATTGCCGATTGTATCACCACCCTGTTACAGGTACATGCAGATAAGGAAACGGAAATAGCCATGGAAAAAGAACAGCTATAACACTACCAGTCAGACTGCATAGATCATACTGTATAGAATAATAGTAATAAATTAACGTAATTAATATAAAACGATCTCAGAGGTAAACTATGAGCAAAAAAATGAACGCCTTTTATGCCCAGTCAGGCGGTGTAACAGCCGTAATTAATGCATCTGCATGTGGCGTTATCGAAACAGCACGCAAACACAAAGACAAAATTGGAAAAGTCTATGCAGGCAATAATGGCATTATTGGCGCCTTAACCGAAGAGCTTATTGATACCAGTAAAGAAACAAAATCAACCATCGCCGGTTTGCGTAACACGCCATCAGGTGCATTTGGTTCCTGCCGTTTTAAACTAAAAAGCCTGGAAGATAACAGAGCCGAATACGAACGCCTGATTGAAATTTTTAAGGCACATGATATTGGTTACTTCTTCTATAATGGCGGTGGAGATTCGGCCGATACCTGTCTGAAAGTTTCACAGATTGGTAAAAAAATGGGGTATCCTATCACTGCTGTCCACGTACCTAAAACCGTTGATAACGATTTACCCATTACCGATAACTGCCCCGGTTTTGGTTCCGTAGCCAAATATATTGCTGTTTCGACCATGGAAGCCAGTTTTGATGTCGCCTCCATGTGTAAAACATCCACCAAAGTATTTGTTCTCGAAGTAATGGGACGTCATGCTGGCTGGATTGCTGCCGCAGGTGCAATGGCATCAACGGATAGCCATGAAATTCCGATTCTGATATTGTTCCCGGAAGTAAAATTTGACCAGGATAAGTTTCTTAAGGCCGTTGACGAAAAAGTGAAGAAATTTGGTTACTGTTCGGTTGTCGTATCAGAAGGAGTCGCCTGGCCCGATGGTCGCTTCCTGGCAGAAACCGGCCTTAAAGATGCATTCGGTCATAGTCAGCTAGGTGGCGCGGCACCAGTGGTTGCCGGCATGATTCAGGAAAAACTGGGCTACAAATACCACTGGGCAGTCGCTGATTATCTACAGCGTGCGGCACGCCATATTGCTTCTAAAACAGATGTAGAACAGGCCTATGCAACCGGTAAGGCTGCCGTTGAATATGCGATTAAAGGCCATAATTCTGTGATGCCTGCAATCAAGCGAACCAGTAATAAACCCTACCGTTGGAAAGTTGAAATGGCTCCATTGAAAAAAGTTGCCAATGTAGAGAAGATGATGCCTAAAAGTTTTATTTCCAAAGATGGTTTTGGTATCACCAAAAAATGCCGTGAATATCTAGAGCCTTTAATCAAAGGCGAAGAATATCCTGCATATAAAAATGGCCTGCCCAAATACGTCACCCTGAAAAAAGTAATGCTGGATAAAAAATGTCCTGAATTCAAGGTCTGATTCAGACTGTTATGACTCTTGAAAAAGCCCATGAACTTATTGACATGCATGCTGGACTAGGCAGTGGTTACAATCGTAACGCTGCTCGCATGGTACTCGGTGAAGTAATGCGAGACTATGGTCAACAGGCTGTTGACCAACTGATTATTGAATTTGATCTTGAACAGCAGTGGAAAATAAAACCAGGTACGGTATTTACTTCTGCGTTTAAGAGTTAAGGGATCGCGTCAAAATCAATATTTAACTTTAATAAAACATCATAACAATTTGTTTTATAACATTTTTATGAGGATTTAATATGCGTTTAATTTTACTAGGTGGTCCCGGAGCTGGGAAAGGAACCCAGGCAGGGTTTATCACAAAAAAATACAACATCCCTCAAATTTCAACCGGTGATATGCTGCGTGCAGCGGTTAAAGCTGGCACCCCCATGGGGTTGGCAGCAAAAAAAGTCATGGATGCTGGCGCTCTGGTGACTGATGACATCATCCTCGGTCTGGTTAAAGATCGCATTGCGGAAGAGGACTGTAAAAACGGTTTTCTGTTTGATGGCTTTCCGCGCACACTGGCGCAGGCAGATGCCTTAAAAGAACAGGGCGTTGATATTGATGCTGTGATAGAAATTGATGTCGATGATAGCGAAATCATTAAACGCATGTCAGGACGACGTGTTCACCTCGCCTCGGGTCGTACTTACCACACCATCTTTAACCCACCTAAAGTAGAAGGTAAAGACGATGAAACCGGTGAAGACCTGATCCAGCGCGACGATGATCAGAAAGAAACTGTAAAAAAACGCCTCAACGTATACCACGAACAAACAGAACCATTAATTGGTTATTACACTCGCTGGGCAAATTCCTCTGAGGAAAACGCACCGAAATACCATAAAGTTATGGGTATTGGCGGTGTTGAAGACATCC
>CAYXNL010000026.1:3575-31094 GCA_964466455.1 uncultured Thiotrichaceae bacterium | reverse complement strand
ACAGGCGT
The DNA here is from genome assembly GCA_964466455.1 of uncultured Thiotrichaceae bacterium. Taxonomy (GTDB): domain Bacteria; phylum Pseudomonadota; class Gammaproteobacteria; order SZUA-229; family SZUA-229; genus S010-25. The sequence goes on along the minus strand of CAYXNL010000026.1, from coordinate 31,086 downwards.
TACAGTCCGGTAGTCTAAATCTGTACCTGACGCTAATTGGTATGATGCTGGTGCTGATTTTACTGGTTCCTCTGTTTTGATATCGTGCAAAGCTCCTACCTGGTATTTATCAATACGAATGATCCCTTCCCACATTCTGCTCTATTTTTGTGGTAGATTGCGCGGCAGATAATGGGTCGCATCAATCATTGCCCGGCATCTGATCTCTATATTTTTATAAGCTGCTGTTTTTTTGTTATAATTCCCTGTTTCTATCTTTTCTTTTCTGTAGTGGTAGTGAGTAAATTTCTTGAGTAACCGAACATTATCTATTGATGAACGTTTATACGATTATATTTGTACGGTTGCGGTGGATGAGTCTGCATTGTTGCGTGATTTGCGGCAGGAAACCCGTTCTGTAGAGCTGTCAAATATGCAGATTGCGCCAGATCAGGGGCAGTTCATGCGGTTTCTGGTAAGCCTTATCGGAGCAAAAAAGGCGATAGAAATTGGTACTTATACCGGATACAGTTCTATTTGTATCGCTTCTGCACTGAGTGATAATGGTCAGTTAATCTGCTGTGATGTTTCTGTAGAATGGACAGCGATGGCAAAAAGATACTGGGTAAAGGCAGGTCTGGATACAAAAATCCAGCTTGTATTGCAACCCGCGCAACGCACATTGGACGTTTTACTGGAAGAAGGCAGGGCGGCTGATTTTGATTTTATTTTTATTGATGCGGACAAACAGAATTATCCGATTTATTATGAGCTAGGATTACAGTTATTGAGAAAAGGTGGATTAATGGCAATTGATAATACATTGTGGTCAGGCAGCGTGGCGGACCCGAAAAATAATGAACCGGCTACACGTGCCATTCGTCGATTTAATGAAATGGTACAGGCAGATATGCGTGTGAAAAAAAGTATGATAACCATTGGAGATGGCCTGACACTGGTTATCAAGGATATTGATTAATGATTGACTGGCTTAAAAATGGGCTTAAATTACTTTCATCTAAACAACGACATCAGCATAAATATTCCGGTGAATCCGCACCGTCTGCTGGCAGTTCTTCTAACCATAGAAAGCACAGAGCAGCACGTAATGCGACCAGTGATTTATCACGACAATCAAAAAAAGTTGAAGAGTATCTGGCTGACGCAAAGATTGTGACACGCGGTGAGCACAGTATTTCGCGTGAACATATTGATGACAATGCACTGAAAGTTTTATACCGGTTGCACAAGGCTGGTTTTCATGCCTGCCTTGTGGGTGGTGCTGTGCGTGACTTACTGCTGGCAAAAACACCAAAAGATTTTGATGTTGCGACCAATGCAACACCCGAACAGGTAAAGGATCTGTTTCGTAACTGCCGTCTGATCGGTCGCCGGTTTCGTCTGGCACATGTCCATTTTGGACGACAGATTATAGAGGTTGCCACCTATCGTACGAATCATGATCACACCCAGTCAGGCAGTGTTGATGAAAGCGGGCGAATTGTGCGCGATAATGTATATGGTGGTATCGATGATGATGTGTGGCGCCGTGATTTCACCGCCAACGCCCTGTATTATGATATTGCTAATTTCTCTATTATTGATTTTGTCGGTGGGCTTGAAGATATCAGACAGCGGCAACTGAAAATGATTGGGGATGCACAGATTCGTTATCGTGAAGATCCGGTACGGATGTTGCGGGCGATTCGTTTTGCTGCAAAACTTGACTTTTCTATTGAGGAGAAATCACGTACTCCTATCTATGAACTGGGGTCTTTATTGCAGGATATTCCGCCAGCACGATTATACGAAGAAGTGCTGAAGCTGTTTCATTCTGGTCATGCGCTGAAAAGTTTTGAGGCATTGAATGAGTACGACCTGTTGCACTATTTATTTCCCGCAGCCGCTCAGGCAATAAAAGACGATCCGCAGCATTTACGTCTGTTACAACTGGCGATGAAAAATACTGACGATCGTATCTGTAATAATATGCGTGTAACCCCTGCCTTTCTGTTTGCTGCTTTGCTGTGGGCACCGGTTGCAAAACGTGCAGCAGAGATTAATGAAAAAGGTATGCCTTATTCAGTCGCCATTCAGAAAGCAGCGACAGCGGTGATGAGCCAGCAGGTGAAAAGTATTTCTATACCCAGACGGTTTACTTCAACCATGCGCGATATCTGGGGCTTGCAGACACGCTTCCATTATCGTAAGGGCCGTCGTGCCCAGGCAGTGCTTGAACATCCCAAATTTCGTGCAGCGTATGATTTTTTATGTTTGCGTGCGCAGTCGGGGGAAGCGGTGGCGGATGAAAGTGAGTGGTGGACGCAGTTTCAGCAACAATCTTCTTCTAATACATCTGCTGTTAGTGAATCATCTGGTGGTAAAGCGTCTGACAGTAAATCGTCCGACAGGCGCAGACGGCGTAAGCCCCGCTCACAGAATCATTCATCTAACCAGACTAGTGATGATTAACGAAGCAGCAATAATGGAAAATGTTTTTATTGGTCTGGGTAGTAATCTGGCAAAACCATTGATACAGGTCAGGCAGGCACTGGCAGCATTATCTCAGTTACCAGAAACAAAATTGCTGAATGATTCCGGTTACTTTAAAAGTAAACCGATGGGGCCGCTGAATCAGCCTGATTATGTCAATGCGGTTGCCTGGCTGGAAACCTCTCTTGAGCCGATGATTCTTCTGGATTATTTGCAGGGGGTTGAGAATAAGCAGGGGAGAGTGAGAAAACAGCATTGGGGTGCGCGAACGATTGATCTGGATATTCTGCTTTACGGTAGCAGGATAATAAACCAGCCACATCTAAAAATACCGCATCGGGGTATCTGTGAGCGGGATTTCGTCTATTTACCGTTGTTAAAATTGCTACCGGATATTATTGTTCCTGGATATGGGAAATTAAAAAATGTGGTTCAGGCAAGGGGTGCATCAAATTCACGGACGACATACGAGGCGAATTATTTTGGCCCTGTCATGTAAAATGGCAGCAGGTACTAACAGGATGGATGAAAAGGATACTTATTGTTCAAGACCGTCAGCCGCAGGGATGCGGGTGTCGAGCTTACATGGATGTATTGACAGTGTGTCTTGAAGAATAAGTATCCTTTTTATCTGTTTCAGTAATAAAACGTGATTGAGTTGATGGGTTGTGTGCATAGGTAATACTATTTCAGCGTATCTTACAAAAACACAGTGGACGGCATTACTTCAACCCTCCTCAATTTGCATTATAAAAATACAGGTGACTGGTCATGAGTACACAAACTGATTTATCTCACCGCGTAACCATTCGTGATTTACAGCGGAAAAAGCAGGCGGGTGAAAAAATAGTCTGTCTGACTGCCTATGATGCCAGTTTCGCCCGTGTTCTGGATCTGGCCGGGGTAGATGTTGTACTGGTTGGTGATTCACTAGGCATGGTAATTCAGGGACATGACACAACGCTACCGGTTGAGATGTCTTCCATGATCTACCACACCCGCAACGTGTCACGAGGGTTGCAGCACAGTCTGTTGATGGCAGATATGCCTTTTCTGAGTTTTACCAGTGTGCAACAGGCGCTGGATAATGCCGGTAGCTTGATGAGGCAGGCTGGTGCGCAGATGGTAAAGCTGGAAGGCAACGGTGATCAGGTAGAGATTGTCCATGCATTGGCTTCTCAGGGTATCCCGGTGTGTGCTCACCTTGGTTTACAGCCACAACGTGTGCATAAACTTGGTGGATATCGAGTCCAGGGGCGCGAACAGGCACTTGCTGAACAGATGCTTGATGATGCCATTGCTTTGCAACAGGCAGGTGCCGATTTAATGTTACTGGAATGTGTTCCAGAATCACTGGCAAAAACCATTACTGAAAAACTGCCTGTTCCGGTTATCGGTATTGGCGCAGGGTCTGCCTGTGATGGTCAGATTCTGGTGCTTTATGATATTCTGGATATCAGTATCGGTTTTCGTCCAAAATTCAGCAAAAACTTTATTCAGCATAGTGGCAGTATTGAAGGGGCGGTAAAGGCTTATGTGGATGCAGTAAAATCTGGCGAATTCCCCTCTCAGGAACACAGTTTTCATTAATGGTGGACAGGTATCAAAAATCTGATTCTACCGTTGAGGTCATCCGTTCGCTTGAAGTGCTACGCAGGCGAATTTCGGGGTGGAAACAACAAGGACGGAAAATTGCCCTGGTTCCTACAATGGGTAATCTGCATGAAGGCCATCTTTCGCTGGTAAAAGCAGCGAACAGGCTGGCATCATGTACGATAGTCAGTATTTTTGTTAACCCCTTACAATTTTCGCCAGATGAGGATTTTGCTACCTATCCGCGAACGTTAACTGAAGATATACATAAATTAGCAGTGGGTTCTCAGTCGGGCTGTCATGCTGACCTGGTGTTTGCACCGGACGTGAATGAGATGTATCCGGCGGGGAAACAGCAATCTGCCTATATTGATGTCCCTACGCTGGCCTCCCGTCTGGAGGGGCGCTTGCGACCCGGTTTTTTTCGCGGAGTGGCGACGGTCGTAGCAAAGCTTTTTAATATGATACAGCCGGATATTGCCTTTTTCGGTGAAAAGGATTACCAGCAACTTCTGCTTATCCGGCAAATGGTGGCGGATCTGGCTATTCCGGTCGATATTCAAGCGGTACCAACGGTGCGTGAAGCTGACGGCCTGGCCATGAGCTCGCGTAATAATTACCTGGATACACAGCAGCGTGAAAAAAGCATCGGGTTATACCGTGCAATGTATTCATTGCGCGATCAGGTGTTACAGGGCGTGGCGCCTGCATCCGCCGAAATACAACTAAGTCAGCAGCTGACTGAGCAGGGTTTTATTGTCGATTATCTGAGTGTGCGCGAGTCTCGAACATTGCAACGGCCAAAATCCGACGATAACGCATTGATAATACTGGTGGCCGCTCGGTTAGGTGAAACCCGGTTAATTGATAATTTGCTATTCATCCGCAGCCCAAATGGGTGAATTCAGCTTGAAGGCAGGGGATGGATCAACGATAATAGGCATATTCCTGTATCTTTGAATATTTGTATTAGCAGTGATGCCCGAATTAAAGATTCTTTTACACTGACCAGAAACCATTATGGAACTGACTTTACTCAAAGCCAAATTACATCAGGCATATATAACACATGCAGAACTTGAATATGAAGGTTCCTGTGCGATTGATGCCGACTTACTCAATGCTGCCGGTATTCTTGAATATGAACAGATTCATATTTACAACCTGAGAAATGGGGAACGTTTCGTTACCTATGCGATTCAGGCAGAAGCTGGTAGCGGGGTAATTTCTGTCAATGGTGCGGCCGCACACAAGGCGAATCCCGGTGATCGGGTTATTATCTGTAGCTATGTCCGACTGTCACAGCGTGAAGCGACTGGTTTTAAACCGGTACTTGTTTATCTCGATGCGGATAACCGCATAAGTCGAACAGCGAATCAGATACCGGTTCAGGTTGCCTGAATCCGGCTCAGGTCAACAGCAGATGGCTCGTATTTTCTTACCCTGTATTTCGCATACCGGCAGCAATAGCATTAATACTGCGTAGTAATGGGTTTAGCCACTTTTCACGCTCGGTGCCATCCAGTGTTTCATCACGATAACGTTTGAGCAGTTTTACCTGAATATGATTAAGAGGATCCAGGTAGGGATCGCGTCGCATCAGTGACAGGGCCAGCGGGGGGATATCATCAAGCAAATGGGTCAGTTCTGAAACCTGCAGGGTAATTTGGCGGGTACGTTCGCATTCCGAGGCAATAAGATGATATACCCGTTCGCGGGTATCCGGGTTCAGGCATAATTCGGCATATTCACGTGCGGTGGTCATGTCTGCCTTGTACAGAGCCATCTCTGTATTACTGAGCAGGGCGCGGAAGTAGGGCCATTGTCGATACATGCTCCGCAGGGTTTGCAGGCGTTCGGGCTGGTTGTCTATCCATTGTTCCAGTGCGCTACCGATACCGTACCAGGCGGGCAGAGTATGACGTGATTGTGCCCAGCCGAAGACCCAGCCGATGGCGCGTACAGACGATTTGGAGCGGTCACCGGATTTACGGTGTGAAGGGCGTGAGCCGATATTCATCAATGCAATTTCACTAACTGGCGTGGCTTCATAAAAGTAGTCCAGAAAGCCTTCTGTATGGTCGGTCAGTTCGCGGTAGTGCTGTTCACCAATATGCGTGATTTCGCGCATAATACGGATATTTTCATCCGTCGCCGTGGTTTCGCCGGGCAGAATCTGGTAGCGACTTGCCAGCATTAAACCGGTGATCCCCAGTGTTAATTCATACACAGCCGTTTCGGCGTTACTGTACTTATTGGATAGTACTTCGCCCTGTTCGGTGAATTTTATCTGCCCATGTACCGTCCCTTCCGGCTGGGATAATATGGATTCATAGGTAGGGCCGCCACCACGTCCGATGGTGCCACCGCGTCCGTGGAACAAACGACAGTCAATCTGGTGATTATCGGCCAGTGAGATCACTTTTTTCTGGGCTTCATAAAGTTGCCAGGAAGAAGCCAGAATGCCACCGTCTTTACAGGAGTCGGAATAACCCAGCATGACTTCCTGCATACAGCCAGATGTATCGAGCAGTTTTTTATAGGTTGTATTGTCAAACAGTTGTGCCAGCACTGTTTCTATGTGATTTAAATCATCAATGGTTTCAAACAGAGGAGAAATGCGGATTTTACAGAACCAGTTATCTGTATCGTCCTGTTTTTCTGCCTGTCTGCCGGCAAGGCCAACCAGAGTAGCGAGCCACATTACTTCCATAATATGACTTGCCTGATGGGTCATGGAGATAACGTATTCCCCGAAAGCTTTGTGGCCGATTTCATCCATGAGTTGTTGGATCACTTCAAATACATCGATCGTTTCCCGGTTCTGCTCAGTGAGCAGGTTTTTATCGAGCGTAAAATCTGCCAGCGGCTTATGAATTAGTTGTGACAGACAGCTCAGCCGTTGGGTTTCATCCATACTTTCATAACAGATGTTACTATCAAGCTGGCGGAGTATGTCAATAACCAGCTCTGTATGTCGATCCGATTCCTGTCGTACATCAAGATGCATCAGGTAAAAACCAAAGGATTCAGTCAGACGGATAAAATCTTTTAGTTCAGTATCAGCAATACGGTTATCGCCATGGCTGATAAGTGATTCATAAATCACCTTCAGATCGTCAATAAAATCTTGCTCACAGGAGTAGGCATGAGTATAGATGTTGGTGTCTGCACTGGCATCATTAATCAGGGCGCGAGTACGATCCATGTTCTGTTGCAGACGATAGCGCATAAAAGCAATTTTTCGCCGGTAAGGGGTTTCGCTGTAAATGGTCGGTTTAGTGGTAAATACATTAAAACGTAGTGGTTCATCACGATCCAGACTTTCCATAAATGCCCGGTTGGGTGTGCATAACTGGCGTGAATGGGTAAGTTGCCTGAAAATAACCTGTAGCCGTCGTACATATTCTTCCAGTACAGCTTCTGATTGCAGGCGCACGGCCAGTGCCGTTGTCTCGGGTTTTACATTGGGGTTACCATCGCGGTCACCGCCAATCCAGGAGCCGAACTGTAGAAAGCTGGGTACGCGAATGGCATCATGCGGGTAATGTTTGCGTAACTGGGCTTCCAGATTACGGTAAACCACTGGCAGAGCCTGAAACAGGCTTTCTTTGAAATAATACAGACCGTTGTTGATTTCATCGCGTACCTGTGGACGGAAGGCACGTACTTCATCAGTGCGCCAGAGTATCTGGATCTGGGTTTCCAGTTCGTGAATAACCAGTTCGCGCTGTTGTTTACCCAGACGGGTATCATTCAGTTTTTCATTGGTGAGAAAGATGCGACGCAGTGCATGCAGAATGGTACGCGGTTTTGCTTCAGTCGGGTGGGCGGTAATAACAGGAATATAGGTAAGTCTGTCGAGCAGGGTTTGCAGGCGCTCTGCCGACATACCCATCGCTTTGAAATCTTTCAGGGCCGAATCAAACGAACCACGCCATAGATCCATTTCAGAGCGCATCTGCCGCCGTCGTAGTTGCAGTTGTGAGGCTTCCTCAGCAACATTAACCAGGCTGAAGTAGGTGCTGAATGCACGCACAACCTGTGACAGTGTATCTTCATCCAGTGATTCAATCAGTGCCATCAGGTACTGACGTTTAACCGGATCCTCTTTTTTGTGTAAGTCGATAAAACCTTTGCGTAATTTTTCGACAGCATCGTATACGTTTGCACCAGCAACGGAAAGCAGCACATTACCCAGTAAATTGCCGAGTAGTTTGACTCGTGCACGTAACTGTTTATCAGTTGATGTGGTATTAAGCAGTCCAGCTGCCTGAACCTGTCGGTCTGTATTTTGTGTGTGCTTGTCTGAATTTGAGGTCATATATTTGAATAAAGCATCGGTTAGCAAACCTGTATTGATGCAGGTCAATACAGGCATATAAAGTGACTCATTATAACGTATTTACCAATGGGTCGTTACCGGTGTATTATTTTTTGCCGAGTGACCCTGACACCCCCAGCGCCCAGTCAATATGTTCAATAACCATGTTAATAGTATCTGTATCCAGGGTGTGTAGTGTCTGTTTTTTATTGTTAAGCGCCTGAATAATAGTGGTTGTGGTCGGTGCATTGCCTAATGCTACGGCAATATTACGGAGCCAGCGAGCATAACCGATACGGCGTATTGCCGAACCTTCCGTATGCTTTAGAAAAGTGGTTTCGTCCCAGTTAAACAGGTCGAGTAAATCGGCAGCATCGAGTGGATGTCGGGTGAAAAAATCAGCTTCCTCGGTCGGTGAGGAAAACCGGTTCCAGGGACAGCAGAGCTGGCAGTCATCACAGCCGTAAATACGGTTACCCATGGCGGTACGAAATTCGATGGGAATACTGCCATGACACTCAATGGTAAGGTAGGAAATACAACGTCGGGCATCAACCTGATAGGGCGCCACAATAGCCTGGGTGGGGCAGCAGTCGATACAGGCCGTACAGTTTCCGCAATGGTTATGAGCCGTTGTGGTGGTAACAGGTAGTGGCAGATCGGTATAAATTTCACCCAGAAAAAACCAGGAACCGGCTTTATTATTAATCAGGTTACTGTGTTTGCCGATCCAGCCGAGGCCGGCTTTTTGTGCCAGCGGTTTCTCCAGCACCGGTGCGCTGTCCACAAAAACCCGGTAACCAAAATCACCTATGCTGGTATGGATTTTTTCTGCCAGTTGCTGTAGCCGTTTGCGCATTACCTTGTGGTAGTCACGACCCAGTGCATAGCGGGAAATAAAGCCTTTTTCCGGCGCGGCCAGAACCTGATCAGCCAGTTCACAGTCGGGCGGCATATAGTTCATCCGTACCGAAATTACCCGGCAGGTACCGCTAATCAGTTGTGCCGGCTGACTACGTTTACTGCCGTGTTTCTGCATGTAGTTCATCTCACCATGAAACCCGGCAGCCAGCCATTTGTGCAGAAATTTTTCATCTTCAGTCAGATCAATATCGGTAATGCCCAGTTGCTGGAAACCGAGTTGCTCGCACCACTGTGTTATCTGTTGCAGGAGCTGCTGGTAAGGTATCTTCTGGTCCTGTTTCTGTGGTAAATTCATATTGAAGGTTGGTTATTCCATACTTAAAACATACAGGGTAAAATTTTTATATTAAAATATGGATTTCCTTCCATTATTAATTAAATAGAAAACTATGACAGTCCGTACTCGCTTTGCTCCCAGTCCTACCGGTTATCTTCATGTTGGCGGAGTACGAACCGCCCTGTTTTCCTGGTTATATGCCAGAAAAATGGGCGGACAGTTTATCCTGCGTATTGAAGATACGGATCGGGAACGCTCTACCGAAGAGTCTGTTAGTGCTATTTTACACGGTATGGACTGGCTGGGGCTGGATTATGATGAAGGTCCTTTTTATCAGACGCAGCGTTTTGATCGATATAAAGAGGTGATTGAACAGTTACTTGATAGTGGTCACGCCTATTATTGTGATTGCAGCAAACAACGTCTGGCTGATTTGCGTGAACAGCAAATGGCCAACCGGGAAAAACCGCGTTATGACGGTTGCTGTCGTGAGAAAGGACTGGCGGCATCGGCAAATAGCGTTATTCGTTTCAAAAATCCGCTGTCAGGTGATGTCGTTATAGATGATATGGTGAAAGGTCGGGTGGTGATTAATAATCGGGAACTGGACGATCTGATTATTGAACGCGCAGATGGCACACCAACCTATAATCTGACCGTTGTTGTTGATGACCGGGATATGAAAATGACCCATATCATTCGTGGTGACGATCACCTGAACAATACGCCGCGGCAAATTAATATATTGCAGGCACTGGGTGCTGAATTGCCGGTTTATGCTCATGTCCCGATGATTCTTGGTGATGACGGGAAACGCCTGTCGAAACGCCATGGCGCAGTCAGTGTTATGCAGTATAAAGAGAACGGTTTTTTACCTGACGCCCTCATTAATTACCTGGTGAGATTGAGCTGGTCGCATGGTGATCAGGAAATTTTCAGCCGGGAAGAGATGATTGAGTTTTTTGACATCGTTGATATTAATGGCTCACCTTCTACTTTTAATACTGAAAAACTGCTGTGGCTAAACCAGCATTACATAAAAAACCGGGTCCCTGCCGGATTAGTCGAACCGTTGCAGGAGTATGTTGCCGCAGCCAGTTACAGTACCGATAATGGCCCCGATCTGATTGCGGTGCTGAAAGTATTTCAGGTACGCTGTAATACGCTGTGTGAACTGGCGGATGAAATTCGTTTTCTCTATGAGGATATTAATGAATATGATGCCAAACAGGCAAAAAAACAGTTTAAAGCCGCCGCGCTGCCCATTCTGCAAAGCCTGAAACAGCAGTATTCCGCGCTGGAAAACTGGCAGGCAGAGGCAATTCACCGGGTAGTGGAAGCAACGGTAAAAAACTTTGATGTGGGTTTTGGTAAAGTTGGCCAACCGTTACGCCTGGCGGTGACTGGCCATGGGAAATCACCTTCTATTGATATAACGCTTGAGCTATTGGGTAAGGAGAAAACCCTGCAACGTCTTGACCGGGCCATTGCGTATATTGAAAATAGATAAGAGGGTGGTTTTATTTTGTGAGGGACAAATATTGAGTTGGTACTCGAATAAGTTTGACCTGCACAGGCTGAATCAGTCTTGAATGTCGCCTAATTACCGTTCTCCTTAGTAAGTAGCGATATTTTTGACTCAGGCCGTTATTCAATATAATATTCACGGCCACTTTGGGGCTATAGCTCAGCTGGGAGAGCGCAACACTGGCAGTGTTGAGGTCAGCGGTTCGATCCCGCTTAGCTCCACCAATTTCACAGGCGGGTCATTTCACGGGTTACTTATGAAGATTATCGTTACCGGTGGTGCCGGATTTATCGGCTCGGCTGTTATCAGACAGTATATTAATAACACGGAGCATGAAGTTGTTAATCTTGATGCCCTGACCTATGCGGGTAATCTTGAATCTCTGGCTGATATTGAACACGACCCGCGTTATCACTTTGAACAGGTCAATATCTGTGATAGTGATGAAGTCGAGCGGGTTTTTAGCCAGTATCAGCCCGATGCGGTTATGCACCTGGCCGCAGAATCACATGTTGATCGTTCAATTGATGGCCCGGCGGCCTTTATTCAGACCAATGTCGTTGGCACCTGTCATCTTCTGAATGTGGCCAGGAAGTATTACGATGGACTTGATGAAGAGAAAAAAGTAAATTTTCGTTTTCATCATGTTTCCACCGATGAAGTTTATGGTGACCTTGATAACGATGGCTTTTTTACCGAGGACACACCCTATACACCAAGTTCTCCCTATTCAGCCAGTAAAGCTTCTTCCGATCACCTGGTTCGCGCCTGGTACCGAACCTATGGTTTCCCGGTAGTGATAACTAATTGTTCAAACAATTATGGTCCCTGTCAATTTCCTGAAAAATTAATTCCACTGGTGACATTAAATGCATTGGAAGGCAAACCTCTACCTGTCTATGGCGAGGGAAACCAGATCAGAGACTGGCTGTATGTGGACGATCATGCCCGGGCATTGCGGCTGGTGCTGGAAAAAGGCAAAACCGGGGAAACTTATAATATTGGCGGGCACAACGAAAAAACCAATCTTGATGTCGTAAAAACGATCTGTCGTCTGCTGGATAGATATCGGCCCGATTCCCCCTTTGTTCCACACGAATCATTAATTACTCATGTTGGTGACCGACCGGGTCATGATCTGCGTTACGCGATTGATGCCGGTAAAATTGCCGCCGAACTGGGCTGGATGCCGGAAGAGACCTTTAGCAGTGGAATAGAGAAAACCATTCAGTGGTATCTGGATAATAGTGAATGGTGCCAGCATGTGCAGGACGGTTCCTACCAGCGTGAGCGTCTGGGTGTTATGGAAAGGCAGACGTGAAGGGTATTATTCTTGCCGGTGGCTCGGGTACCCGTCTGTATCCGATAACTCTGGGGGTAAGTAAACAGCTCACCCCTGTCTATGATAAACCAATGATCTATTACCCGTTATCAGTATTAATGTTATCGGGTATCACCGAGGTACTGATTATCTCCACCCCGCAGGATCTGCCCCAGTTCAGGACACTGTTAGGGGATGGTCACACTATCGGTATGTCTTTCTCCTATATCGAGCAGCCTTCCCCGGGCGGGCTGGCACAGGCATTTATATTAGGTGAAGACTTTATCGGTGACGATGATGTCTGTTTGGTGCTGGGGGATAATATTTTTTACGGGCATGGGTTAATTGAGATGCTGGAAAGTGCTATTTCTACCGTAGAAAATCAACAGAAAGCTACTGTGTTCGGTTATTATGTCAAAGATCCGCAACGTTATGGTGTGGTCGAATTTGAATCAAATGGCACGGTGCTGAATATTGAGGAAAAACCCGTTAAACCCAAAAGCCACTATGCGGTTGTGGGACTGTATTTTTACCCGAATAACGTGGTGAAAATTGCCAGACAGATTCAACCTTCCGCCCGGGGAGAGCTGGAAATTACCTCGGTTAACCAGAGCTATCTGGCGCAGGGGAATTTAACCGTACAGCTTATGGGACGTGGCTATGCCTGGCTGGATACCGGAACCCATGAAAGTTTACTGGAAGCATCTAATTTTATTCAGACCATTGAAAACCGGCAGGGGCTGAAAGTAGCCTGTATTGAAGAAATAGCCTATGAGATGGGTTATATTGACAGGGAGAAACTACTTGAGCTGGCACAACCGCTGAAAAAAAATCAGTACGGGCAGTATATATTACGCCGCGCAACGGAAGAATATTGAGCCGGGGCTGGCCTGGTTTCTGCTTTAATACCCCGCCCGCTTGTGGCGGGGTTGCTTATTCAATAAAGAACTATTACTTATGAAGATCATACCAACCACTATTGCTGATGTTTTAATTATTGAACCAGAAGTGTTTGGTGATGAACGTGGTTTCTTTTTTGAAAGTTTTAACAAAAAGGTATTTGCTGAGGCAACTGGAGTAACTGTGGATTTTGTTCAGGATAATCAGTCAAAATCAGTACAGGGTGTGTTGCGCGGGCTGCATTACCAGATACAACAGCCACAGGGAAAACTGGTACGTGTCTGTAGTGGTGGTGTGCTAGATGTGGTGGTTGATATAAGGGAGTCATCAGCCAGCTTCGGCCAATGGGTAGGTGTGGCGCTTTCTGCCGAGAATAAACGACAATTATGGGTGCCGCCGGGCTTTGCCCACGGTTTTATTGTCATGTCTGAATCGGCTGAGTTTTTATATAAAACGACAGAGTATTACGCGCCGCAATATGAACGCTGTATTCGCTGGAATGATGCTGATCTTGCCATTGACTGGCAATATAAAGGTAATCCCGTGGTATCGGAAAAAGACAACATGGGGCATCTGTTTAAACAGGCAGAACATTTTGCTTAAGGAAGAATAAATATCGGCTACCGTTCCCCTTAGTTTTGAAGTATTAGATTTTATCGAAAGCTGGTAATCGTCCAGCCTTTGGCTGTCGCCAGTTCTCGTAACTTATCGTCCGGATCAACCGCCACCGGGTGGCTGACTTTTTCCAGTAACGGAAGATCATTGTGTGAATCACTATAAAACCAGCTTTCCCTCAGGTTGTGTCCAGTGCGCTTCATCCATGTATTGAGTTGTTCAATTTTCCCCTGTTGAAAACAGGGGATTCCTTCCACATTACCGGTGTAACGGTTGTTACTGATTTCTGCTTCCGTGGCAATTAGTGCCTCTGCACCAAAGGCATCGGCAATGGGCTGGGTAATAAAACGATTGGTGGCGGTAATAATTACCACGGTATCGTTGTTATTTTTATGTTGCTGTATCTGCTGTTTACCTTTTTCTGTCATTACTGGCAAGATATATTGCTGCATAAATTCCCCGTGCAGGCATTTTAGTTCTGCCATAGAATGCTGACTTAGCGGTTGCAGTGAAAAGGCAAGAAAAGCATAAATATCCAGTTTTCCGGCTTTATATTCATCATAAAAATGCTGGTTGGCCGTATTATATTTCTGTTTGTCTACCAGTCCTTTTTCGACCAGAAAAACACCCCAGAGATAATCGCTGTCGGCAGCAAGGAGGGTATTATCAAGGTCAAACAGGGCAAGTGGCATGGTATTCCGCCTGGTCAGTTTAGATTAAAAGTTAAGGAGTCAGTGAACAAGTTCGTCGATGAATATTCTGGAGCAAGATTTATTCAGGTATTCCTTAAAAACAGCGCATACTAACTGTTTATGCTGACAGTCTCAATGGATATGAGATTTAAAAGGGATAATCTATTCGCTTAATGACTATTAAACTTTTATTCCTGACAGGGTCTGTTATTATTAATATAACATTGATGATTTTTTATGCTGTATTTATATAGCATGAAGGGCGAGTTTTTAAGTGATAGATTCTAATGGTTTTAGAGCCAATGTGGGTATTGTGCTCGGTAATCATGAGGGTAAGGTGTTCTGGGCGCGTCGACATGGTCAGAGTACCTGGCAGTTTCCTCAGGGTGGCATTGATAGAAATGAGACGCCGACACAGGCCATGTTCCGTGAATTATATGAAGAGACCGGCCTGACGGACAGGCATGTTCAACTGATCGGGCAGACAAATGGCTGGTTGCGCTATCGTATTCCTGATCACCTGTTGCGGCATCATTCAAAACCGCTGTGTATTGGCCAGAAACAGGTATGGTTTTATCTACGCTTAACAGGTGATGAGAGTAACGTTAATTTGCGTTGTAGTCATACTCCCGAGTTTGATCACTGGCGCTGGGTAGATTACTGGGCACCGCTGGAAGAGATAGTGGAATTTAAGCGTAATGTGTACCAGCAGGCATTAACCCAGCTTGAGCAGTTTATCGGCTAGGAGCCTGTCCGAGAACAGGGGTCGAGTAGGTCATCTATTCTCGGACAGACTCCCAGGGTGATTCAGCTTTTATCTATAAAGGCTGCAGCTCGACGAGCAGGACAACAGCGATCAGTATCAGTACCGGGAATTCGTTAAACCAGCGATACCAGATATGACTGTGCCGGTTGCGGTTGTGTTTAAAATCATAGAGTAGTTTTCCGCACCAGATATGGTAGATCACAAGAGTAGAAACCAGTGTCAGCTTGAGCTGTAGCCATAACAGACTCATGCTGTGACTGCCGAGTAGTGTTATTAGCCAGATACCCAGACAAATGGTAAGAATGGCTCCTGGCGTCATAATTCCCCAGAACAGTTTTCGCTCCATAATAATAAAACGTTGTTTACTGGTTTCATCGTCGGCACTGGCGTGATAGACATATAATCTGGGCAGGTAGAACAGACCAGCAAACCAGGTGACCATGAAAATAATATGGAAAGCTTTAACCCATAACATTCGTTGTACCGCTATAATTACTGTTTTTACAGGGTTATGAATGATACAGAGAAAAACTGGAAGAGAACAGTTATTACTGCAATGCGTGAAGGGTATTATTTATATTACGGATAAAGTTTTATAAAAATTAACACAAAGAAGGTAAAGTAATGTTGTCGGTTGGTGTAGTAGGTGGAACAGGTTATACCGGTGTTGAGTTATTGCGGTTGCTGGTGCAACACCCTGACGTTTCACTGAAAATGGTTACGTCACGTTCAGAAAGCGGGCGGGCAGTGGCTGATATGTTTCCTAATTTGCGCGGATTTACTGATATCTGTTTTACGCCACCGGAGGTATCCGCACTGACTGATTGTGATCTGGTGTATTTTGCTACGCCGAATGGAACTGCAATGAAAATGGCAGCGCAATTACTGGAGAAAGGTGTACGTATTATTGATCTGGCGGCTGATTTCAGGCTGCGTGATACATCGCTCTGGGAGCAATGGTACGGCATGGAACATGCCTGTAGCGATATTCTTGCTGATGCCGTGTATGGCCTGCCTGAGTTAAATCGTGAAGCGATCCACAAAGCACAGGTTGTTGCTAACCCTGGCTGTTACCCGACTGCGGTTACGCTGGGTTTTCTACCGTTGATTGAGCAGGGTCTGGTGGACGATCAGCATTTAATTGCTGATGCAAAATCCGGGGTCAGCGGAGCAGGGCGCAGTGCCAGTGTGGCAAATTTACAGGCCGAATCGGCAGAAAATTTTAAAGCCTATGCTGTTGATGGCCATCGACACCTGCCGGAGATCGGCCAGACTTTGTCAAACGTGGCTTCGCATACGGTGGGTTTGACCTTTGTGCCACATCTGGTGCCGATGATTCGTGGCATAGAAGCGAGCCTGTATGCCACAGTTAGTGCCAAAAGCAGTTTACCGATAGATGATTTACAGACTTTGTATGAACAACGTTATCACAATGAGCCATTTGTCGATGTCCTGCCACCAGGGGTGGCCCCTGAAACCCGAACGGTGAAGGGTGCAAATAGCTGCCGCATCGCTGTATTTAAACCCCGTAATGGCGATACGATTGTGGTGAGTTCGGTGATTGATAATCTGGTAAAAGGGGCAGCCGGACAGGCGGTACAAAATATGAATATTATGTTTGGTTTTGATGAGTTGCAGGGGCTGCAGCAGGTGGCGTTATTACCATGAATTTACGAGCAGGAAAAAATCATCGAATTATTATGATACAACATCCCGTGTTATGGGTGTTCGCAATAGCTGTACTGGTTTGTCTGCTGTTATTTACAATATGGGCTGCTTATGATTATGGACGTTATAACGCTGGTTATGATAGTGCTGATTCACAACGAACCATTTCAGGACTTACCCGGCAACTTACTGTGGCGAAGGCAAAAATAGTTGAAACTCAGCGGCAAACGTCTATGCTTAAACGTAATAAGCAGATTGATGACGATGTATCAGGTCAGTTAAAGCATGTACTGGCGCAGTTACAGAATAAAATTCTTGTGTTAAAGAAAGACCTGGCGTTTTATAAAGGCATTGTTGCACCCGAGCAGGGGGATCGTAGTATTGCCATTCAGTCTTTTCAGCTAACACCGGCGGGAACAGATCAGTATCAGTACAAACTGATGGTTAGCCAGCGGGGGCGTAATGATCTTTTTGCCCGCGGTACCATTACTGTTTTTATTGCTGGTACGCTCAAAGATAAGCGTGTGACATTGAAGTTGAGAAATATATCAAATGAGACCAAAAAAATATTAAAGTTCGGTTTTAAATACTTTCAAAATTTTGAAGGGGTTATGAGTTTGCCGATGGACTTTCAGCCAGATTCTGTACGGGTCAGGGTGGAGCCCAGATCGCGCAGAATAAAACCGGTTGACGAACAATTTGCCTGGTCAGACCTGGCAGCAGGGGGAACATGATATGTTTAGCAAGAAAAAAATTAAATCTTCTAAAATTGATACTTTAATTGGGCGTGGTGTAGAAGTAAATGGCGATATTTGCTTCCAGGGTGGGTTGCATCTTGATGGTAAAATAACCGGTAATGTTAGCTCTTCGTCTGCATCCGGTAACGGTACATCTGCTGTGTTGGTAGTGAGTGATAAAGGCCGTATTGAAGGAGATGTGCATGTTGCCTATGCAATTATCAATGGTGAGGTTGCCGGGAACGTCTATGCCAGTGAAAAACTTGAATTATCAGCCAGAGCGCGTGTTTCCGGAAATGTGCATTACAATCTGCTGGAAATGGCAAGCGGTGCGGAAATTAATGGTAAAATGCATCATGAAACATCAGTGAGTAAACGTCTGGAACATAAAAAGGCAGATGAGCCAGAAACCGCTGAAACGGACAGCAATGTCCATCATCTGGACGAAACGGTTGTAGCGCAGCAACAATAATAGTAGACTATTTTACTCAGGATTTTGTAATCACCGTTTAACTGGTGAATGTGCTGGTTTTCTAAAACTAGCAGACTCCCGATATCATTGAAATACAGTAAGAGAACTGAGTGTATGATGGAAATTCAAGTTAGTTTCGCCCCCAAACCAAAGGCTGCTGAGGATGCCAGTGTTGCGTTTTCCGATGCGGCAGCTGAAAAAGTTAAAGCACTGATCAAAGAGGAAAAGAATGACAATCTGAAGTTACGCGTTATGATTGAAGGTGGTGGTTGTTCTGGTTTTCAGTACGGGTTCAAGTTTGATGAAGATATTAATGAAGATGATACTGTCGTTGAAAATAATGGCACAATTATGCTGGTTGATGCGACCAGCCTGCAGTATTTGAATGGAGCAGAGGTTGATTATCTGGAGGGTCTTGAAGGCGCGCGTTTTGTGATTAACAATCCCAACGCTAAATCAACCTGTGGCTGCGGTTCGTCATTTTCTATTTAACCAGATTGAGTGATTGTCAGAGTTATTTTGTCAGGGGTTGCTTTGCCATAATTTCCCTGACGCACGGGGAAAAGTAACATTCTCTTTGTTTTTTTTCGTATAGGTATGGCACCAAATTTTTTTCGTCTGTCATAAACCATAGTAGTTATTTGTTTGTTAAGCTATGCGTCTTGCATAGAAGGGTGTATATGATGAGTAGCGAATATTTACCTGGTCTGGCCGGGGTACCGGCAACAAAATCTAATATTTCTTCAATAGACGGCGAGAAGGGTGTATTGGCCTATCGTGGCTATGACATACGTGAGCTGGCAGAAAAAAGTACCTTCGAGGAAACGGCGCTGCTGTTACTCGATGGATGCCTGCCAACAGCATCGGAACTGGCCGAGTTTGATCGACAGTTAAAAGCAGAAAGGCCAGTTAAGTATAAAATCCGCAGTATTATGAAAAATCTGCCATCATCCGGTGATCCGATGGAAATGTTACAGACGGCTGTTGCCAGTCTGGGTATGTTTTATGGTGGGGAGGAAGTGCTTTCCGATGGTATTACTGGTAATGATGTTGAATATATTCACAGTATGTCGGTAAAGATTATTTCACGCATGGCGACTATTGTGGCTATGTGGGAACATATTCGAAATGGTTATGACCCAATTAAACCTCGCTATGATCTTACCCATGCAGAACATTTTCTGTATATGCTCGATGGCAAAGATCCTGATCCACTAAAAGTTCGCATTATGGATGCCTGTCTGGTGTTACATGCCGAACATACGATTAATGCGTCTACTTTTGCCGCAATGGTCTGTGGCTCAACGCTGGCCAGCCCGTTTCTGGTTATTGCCGCCGCAATCGGTACTTTAGCCGGGCCGTTACATGGTGGCGCTAATCAGCGTGTGGTCGAGATGCTGAAAGAAATCGGCCGGCCGGAAAATGTACAGAGCTGGCTGGATAACAAGCTGGCAAAGAAAGAAGTAATCTGGGGAATGGGACACCGTGAGTATAAAACCAAAGATCCACGTGCGATTGTATTGCAGAAAATGATGGTTGAATGGGGAGAAGCGCAGGGTACATTAAGCCCCATGTTTGAAACCGCATTGAAACTGGAAGAAGCCTGTGAAGTGGCGCTGGGGCCAAAAGGCGTTTATCCGAATGTGGACTATTATTCGGGCATTTTATATACCGAGATGGGTATCGCATCAGATCAGTTTACGCCTATCTTCGCGCTATCACGTGTTGCTGGCTGGCTGGCTCACTGGCGTGAACAGCTATCGGATAACCGGATATTTCGTCCAACACAAATATATACAGGAAATGAACACCTGAAATATATAGAGATTGAACAGCGTTAATCCGGTGTAGCTCTAAAAGTATAGCTCTGGAGTAGAACTCCCGGGATAGAGCTCTTATATACCGTTTTCCCTAGTAAGTTCGCCCAGCATAACCGCTTTGCTGGCGCCGGTTACCTCAGGGATATTACCGGGTAGCTTATCCAGTCTGCGTTTGGCTAACCAGGCAAATGTTATGGCTTCGACCCAGTCGGGATCCATTCCCAATGTTTCAGTTGATGCAATAGGTATTGGGGTCAGAGTCCGTAATCGCCTCATCAATTCTTTATTATGAACGCCACCACCACAGATAAAAATCTCGTCTGTGTCACCAGCATACTGATTAATCGCGTTGATAATGGATATTGCCGTTACATCGCATAATGTACTTTGTATATCTGCATGATCTCTATTACTGCTCGCTAATTGGTCTAGGTGAGTGTCTAACCAGTGCAAATTAAACATTTCAAAACCGGTGCTTTTGGGCGGTGCAAGCTGAAAATAAGTATCTTTTAGTAGTCTAGCCAGCAGCCTGGTGTCGGTTTTACCACTGGCAGCAAACATTCCACCGCTATCATAATTTTGTTGTTTGCACTGCTTGATCCATGCATCCATTAAACCATTGCCTGGCCCGGTATCAAAACCGGTGATTGCCTGTTGTTTCAGTTTTGGTAGTATCGTTATGTTAGCGATTCCACCGATATTCACCACTACCCGGTTTTTTTCGGAACAATAAAACACGTAGCGATGAAAGGCAGGAACCAGTGGTGCCCCCTGACCGCCAGCGCAGATATCTGCGTGGCGAAAATTGGAGACCACTTTAATGCCAGTTTGTTGTGCGATCTGAGTGGCATTACCAAGCTGTAGTGAGAATGGAGGATGGGCAGACGGACGATGGCGAATAGTTTGGCCGTGACTGCCGATAGCTTTTATTTCGCTGGCGGCGATACCTGTCTTTTGTAGTAGATTATTAACAGCGCGGGCGAATATATCACCGGTTTGCAGATCTAGCTCGTGCAGGGTGTGCAGTTCGTCATCAGTAAGCTGGCGACTGGCAAAAATAGCTTGCCGAGTTTCATCCGGCCAGGGGGCATTCAGCTTGTCAATCAACTGGGCAGAATTTGCACCGTGCGCTGAAAAGTCAACCAGCGCAGCATCAATGCTGTCAACGCTGGTGCCAGACAGCAGACCGATATAGTAGTCAGGCATTTAATTATAGGTCAGGCATTAATTGCGATGGTTGTCAGATCGGGTATCTGCAAAAGCGATTTGCTGATTGCGTGAAATAGAATCCAGTTGTGCCAGCATGGGTGTTGTCATTAGTTCAAAATTAGCACGATAACGTTTTGGTACGGGTCTGGATTGCGGTAATTTTACTGTAAGGGGATTCCTGTGTACGCCGTTAACCCGGAATTCATAATGCAGGTGAGGTCCGGTAGCCAGACCGGAACTGCCCACATAGGCGATAGTCTGTCCCTGTTTGACCTTGCTGCCAAAGTGAACCCTGCGGTTAAAAGCGTTCAAATGGGCGTAAAGTGTGGTGTATTTTGCACCATGCCGGAGAATAATCACACGACCGTATCCATGCTGCCGACCTTCAAAAATGACCTTGCCATCACCAGCAGCATAAACAGGAGTGCCTGTTTTAGCTGCATAGTCAACACCTTTGTGCGCCCGGAACCGGTGTAAAATCGGATGATAACGGTAGAGAGAAAAGCGGGAGCTGATGCGGGTGAATTTAACAGGCGTGCGTAAAAAAGCCTTCCGCATACTTCTTCCATCCGGGCTGTAATATTCGCTCTGGTTAGTCTGTGGGTTGGTATAACGAACCGCCTGATACGTTTTACCCTGGTTGGTAAACTCTGCCGCAAGAATTTTTCCATCAGCAACCTTCTCACCATTATGGTAAACCTCTTCATACAATACTGTGAAACGATCTCCTTTGCGGATATCCAGTGCAAAATCAATATCCCAGCCAAAAATACTGGCCAGTTCCATAATAATATTCTGCGAGACACCTGCCTTTTTTGCAGCTAAAAAGAGTGAAGATTCGATAATGCCGCTGGCGTGTGCGGTACGTATATCAAGCTTCCGCGTATAGACCTTTGCCTGTAGTTGATTGTTTTCCCGCTTTACCATCAGGTAGGATGTTTTATTAATATCGTAACGCAATGCCTGTAATTTACCGTGGTCGTTACTACTTATCTGGATTACATCCCTTGGGTAGAGATGGCGTAGTTTTTTTACCTCATGTCCTGATTTCATTAAAGAATCAAGCTGTTTTGCGCTGATACCGGCACGTTTGAACAGTCGTGCAAGGTTGTCACCAGATTTTACCGTAAAAGTACGCCAGTTCAGTGACTCGCTGATGCTGCCTTTTTTGTTTTCCAGTGCGGGATTTTGTTGGCTATGCATGACGGGCAGGGGTAAGGCGATTTTTTTACGTGCTCCCGTAGCAGGGATGTTGTCAGCCTGCTGAGAATGAATTTCTGGTGTTACCAGTTTTATATGTGTGTTACCCGATTTAACAGGATGAATAAAATCAGGTGCCTGAATTGATTTTTTATGAGTCTGGGCGATAGTTTTATCAGCGTGGTTCGGTGTAGAGGCGAGAGAGGGAAGTTTTGTATTTGTTGTAGATTTACTGGTGTTCAGTATAATCACACCGACAGTTGTGCAGGCAATAGCAAACAGTATCCAGCGTAGTCTGGAATGGCTGGATCTGGCAGAATAACTGTCGTGCGTGCGGAAATCTTTATTAATCAATGACATTGGTACTTGGCGGGTGATCGTTGTGGTAATTTAAATGTAGCCGGTAAAATTGCTCTGGTCAATGGTTTATCCTGTAAATTTTCTTCTGAAGCGTCCAGTAATATAGCTTTGGATTTATGATTTGGATCTATGGATTAAAACATTGACAGGCGGTTCTCTTAATTTTTTGCTATTTTCCGGTTGAGAAAGCTGCCCGGCGCGGGTATCTTATACACCTTTTTACTTTAACACCAGTCAGGAACCCCGTATGAAATCAATTGATGAGCAACTTGCAATAATCCAGCGTGGTACACACGAGATTCTTGTTGAAAAAGAGCTGGTTGCCAAATTGAAAGAAGGTCGGCCACTGCGTATTAAAGCAGGCTTCGATCCGACTGCGCCGGATCTGCATCTAGGTCATACTGTTCTAATTAATAAATTGCGCCAGTTTCAGGATCTGGGGCATGAAGTGCTTTTCCTGATTGGTGATTTCACCGGTATGATTGGTGATCCTACTGGTAAGTCGGTAACACGCCCGCCATTAACACAGGCGGATGTAGAAAAAAATGCGGAGACCTATCAACAGCAGATTTTTAAAATTCTCGATAAGAATAAAACACAGGTTGTTTTTAATTCGCAATGGATGAGTGCGATGAGCAGTGCTGAAATGATCAAGCTGGCTGCCAGCAGTACGGTAGCTCGTATGCTGGAGCGTGATGATTTCAGTAAGCGTTATAAAAGTGGCCAGTCGATTGCGATTCATGAGTTTTTATACCCGCTGATTCAGGGGTATGATTCAGTTGAATTAAAGGCGGATGTTGAGTTGGGTGGTACCGATCAGAAATTTAATCTGTTGATGGGACGACAGTTACAGGAGCAACGCGGAATGAAACCGCAGTGTGTACTAACCATGCCCATTCTCGAAGGTCTGGACGGAGTGCAGAAAATGTCCAAATCACTGAATAACTATATTGGTATTGCTGATGCACCCAGAGATATGTTTGGCAAAATCATGTCCATATCCGATGATCTAATGTGGCGTTATTTTGAATTACTGAGTTTCCGTCCGATGGCTGAAATAAATACTTTCAAGCAGGATGTTGATGCGGGTAAAAACCCACGAGATATAAAATTTTTACTGGCAGAAGAAATTATTACACGTTTTCATTCCCGTGTGGACGCTACCGATGCAAGGGAGGGGTTTATTGCGCAGTTTGCGAAAAATAAAATACCGGAAGATATTGCCAAATTAAATTTTACGGCACCTGATGGGGGCTATCCGATTGCCAACTTGTTAAAAGATGCTGGTTTATGTTCCAGCACCAGTGATGCCATGCGTATGATAGCCCAGGGTGCAGCAAAAATTGATGGTGAGAAGGTGGCGGATAAAACAGTAAAAATTCCATCCGGCAGCGAGGCGGTTTTTCAGGTAGGAAAACGAAAATTTGCCCGGATATGTATTGACTGATTTTCAGTAAAAGACTAACCAATGTTCGGGTTAGTAATATTCAAAGGTTTCTTGAAAAAACACGATGATGGGCAGGTAATAAAGCCGTTATCCACGACTGTATTACCTGCGGTTGCTCGTTCAGGGAAGTCAGATGTTACGGTTTTTTTTCTGGACGCCCAGTAGTGCAATCAACCCCGAACCAAACAGCCATATTGCTGCTGGTATCGGTACCGCATTTATCTTCGGCTGAGAACAATTGCCACTGCCGGCGATATTAGCGCTGCCCGGAGTAATGCAGCCCAGATTAAAACCGGTATAGCCATCTTCCAGTCTGGAAAGGCTGGTAATAACATTGTTGCTGTCCTTTACCACTACGTTCGTACTTTCACTAAATGGAGACAGTTCTCCTTCATAGGATAATGCGTCAATCATTAGCTGATTATTGTCATACAGTGCCAGTGCATCCGGCGCACCATTCTGTATCCAGCCAGTCGTATGGGTGAAGCTATCATTACAGTTGGCTACCTGTGAAGGATCATTACAGACTACAAAATAAGCACCACTGTTTATGGTGTAACCGCTTAAGTCGATATGTCGGTAAACACTGCTGTTGCTGCCATTGATTAAATCAATGTCGTATCCATCCAGTGATATATTAGTACTACCATTATTAAATAATTCAATAAATTCAGCCGTGTCACTGCCGGGCTGGTCATAGTCAACTTCATTAATAAATATTGCTGCGCCGGCATTCGGTAGACTGGATAAGGTGCTCAATGTAAGTAGTATGCTCAGTTTGAGTGTGTGATGGCGGGTAAAAATATTTCCTGGTTGTTTCATAATTTTCTCCTTGTTTTATTTTTAAAATTATAATATTAATTTAAAGGTCGCTCTTATTACTGAAACGGATAAAAAGGATACCTATTGTTCAAAACACGCTGTAAATCCATGTAAGCTCGACCCCCGCATCCCTGCGGCTGACGGTCTTTAACAATAAGTATTCTTTTCATCCATCCTGTTAGTAACTGTCGATAAAAAATTGACGAAGTTTCTGGATTGAAATATCAAAGCTGGCTTTGAAAAAGCAGCACAATTCATTGAATATGAATTTAATAATATCCATATATATTTCTCCTTTTTTTCAGTTTTCGTACTGTTCCGTATGTGCAAAAACAGTGGAGAGACTTTAGCAGTGGAAGAATTTTTTTGCCAGATGGGTTTGTCGGGAAGACCTGGCGGCTGATGTAGGAAAAAGCCGATACTATCTGTCAGTGATAAGCCAGGGAGCCTGTGAATAAGGCGGGAATAAAAATAATTGTCCGCAAAAAACGCGAAATAAAGTCAAAAATAAATAAATGATTTTTTTCGTCTTGCGTATTTTTCAGATCAGGTTTCTGCTTAGCAATACCCCGTCCGCTTGCGGTGGGGCGGTTTATTTATTAGCTTTATCTATTTTGGCCCAGGTATCGCGCAGGGTGACGGTACGGTTAAAGCTTAGTGCGCTGTGTTTATTGTCCTTAAGAAAATAACCGGTACGTTCAAACTGGTAATGTTGTTTAGTATCGGCATTAGCCAGGGAAGGTTCGAGTTTACAGGCGAACAGCCGAGTGAGGGACTGCGGGTTTAAATGTTCAATAAAGTTTTCACTGGCTGCCGGATCAGGGTGGGTGAACAGACGATCATACAGGTTGACCTGTGCATCGACGGCGTGCGGTGCAGAAACCCAGTGAATGGTTCCTTTTACTTTTCTGCCATCAGGTGACGAGCCGCCTCGAGTTTGCGGGTCGTACCGACAGATTAATTCAGTCACTTCGCCATTTTTATCTTTAACTATATCCGTGCAGGTAATGTAATAGGCATAACGCAGGCGTACTTCCCGGCCAACTGATAGCCGGAAAAATTTTTTCGGTGCATCTTCAAGAAAATCATCACGTTCAATATAAATTACCTTGCTAAATGGAACCGTACGGATGCCCATTTCCGGTTTTTGTGGATGATTCTTTGCCGTTAGTTCTTCTGTCTGTCCGCCAGGATAATTCTCAATGGTTACTTTTAACGGATTCAATACCCCCATGACACGAATGGCATGTTCATTTAAATCTTCCCGAATACAGTTTTCCAGTACGGCCATTTCAATGAAGCTGTCTTTTTTTGTGACCCCGATACGCTCACAGAAGTCACGAATGGCAGTGGCAGTGTAACCGCGACGTCGTAAACCAGAAATCGTTGGCATACGCGGGTCATCCCAGCCATCCACATGGTTGTCGATTACCAGTTGATTGAGTTTTCGTTTACTGGTCACTGTGTATTTCAATTGCAACCGGGCAAATTCAATCTGTTGTGGGTGAGCAGGTGTTTTTACCTGTTCTAGCACCCAGTCATATAGCGGGCGGTGGTCTTCAAATTCCAGTGTACACAGGGAGTGGGTGATGTTTTCAATCGCATCAGAGATGCAATGAGTGTAATCATACATGGGATAAATCGGCCATTCATCCCCGGTACGTTGGTGGTGGGCGCGTTTAATGCGATATAAAGCCGGATCACGCATATTGATATTTGGTGCGGCCATATCAATTTTTGCACGCAGTAAATATTTGCCGTCTTCGAATTCACCAGCACGCATTTTCCTGAATAGCTCAAGATTTTCTTCAATACTGCGGTTTCTATCCGGACTTTCACGGCCTGCTTCGGTCAGGCTGCCACGGTATTCGCGGATCTGCTCGGCGCTGAGTGAATCGACGTAGGCCTTTCCCTGTTTAATCATCTCAATGGCATAATTATACAGTTGCTCAAAATAGTCAGAGGCATGGCAGAGCCTGCTCCACTCAAAGCCCAGCCAGCGTACATCTTCTTTAATTACTTTGACGTATTCGTCATCTTCTTTTTCAGGATTGGTATCGTCAAAGCGTAAATTACATTTACCATTAAAATCTTCGGCAATGCCAAAATTCAGGCAGATAGATTTAGCATGGCCAATATGTAGATAGCCGTTGGGTTCAGGTGGAAAACGGGTTTGTATACTATTATGCTTGCCCGAGTCAAGGTCATTGTGAATGATGTTACGGATAAAGTTGGTTGGCGTGATGGTTTCGTCTTCAGCGGGCATGGCGTTATTACGTTTTCCTGGAAATAGTTCAGCGGTAAATAAATCAGCGGCATATTGTAACGCTGAAACAAGGTTTTTGCTGATTTTTTATCATCGGG
>CAYXNL010000026.1:0-3475 GCA_964466455.1 uncultured Thiotrichaceae bacterium | reverse complement strand
AGAATGTTCTGATGTGCTGGAGGTGATCGTTTATGAAACAGTGGACTCAACGAATAGCCGGTGTCTGGCACAATCAAAAACTGGCAGGAAATTACCGTTTGTCTGCTTTGCCGAGGCTCAACACTCAGGACGGGGGCGAAGGGGAAAGTATTGGCTGATGCCTGCCTTTTCCAATATTGCGATGAGTTTGTGCTGGCCGTTTCAGCACTCACAGCTTCAATCCGGCTTGCTGTCCTTATCCATTGCGGTTGCGATAAGTGAAATGCTTCAGATGATGGGGTTAAAACAGGTGCAGATAAAATGGCCGAATGATATTTATATTCGGGGAAAAAAAATGGCGGGTATTTTAATTGAAACCCGGCCGTTAGTTGATGATGATTTATGTGTCGTAGCAGGCATTGGCTTAAATTATGATATGTCATCTTTCTACCGGAAACCTGAGCGGGCGCAGGGAGTCTCGCTGGCAACCGTCACGGATATCTGCCGGGAGTTGCATGCTCAGAAACTGGTTAATTTACCCGATCGGACAGATGTTGCCGCTATGCTGTTGAAAAAGGTAGTTCATTTGTGTCAGCATTATGAACAGGAGAGTATTGGCGCTCTGGATAAGTTTCGCCGTTATTACGATTACTGCAAAAATAAGCAGGTTAATATTCTACTGGATAATAATACCGTGTTAAGCGGTGTTGCACAGGGAGTTACCGAGTGTGCCGAATTGCAGGTATTGGTAAAGGGCAGGCTCCGGCAATTTAATAGCGCTGAGGTTAGCGTAAGGACACTGCCGGATAATAGCGACAGCAATAAAAATGATACTGACATTTGACATAGGTAACAGCCAGATTAAATGGGCGCAGTGGCGCTCAGGTGCTATCCTGTGTAACGGAGGCTTCTCCTCTGACTGGTGTGCTCTGTCTGCTTTTATGGCTAAATATCATGCTGATAATCAATCTCCGGAAAAGGTTTTTGCCGTGTGTGTGGGGGGTAATGAGCTTGGCGATGAACTGGATCGTATAGTAATCTCATGCTGGGGGTATACGGTAGATTTTTTCCATACCACACGTACTTTTAGTGGTCGTAACGTTACTCTGAGTAACGCATATGAAGATGTAAGTTGCCACGGGAGTGATCGTTGGGCAGGTCTGATTGCGGCAAGCCATGAATTTGATGGTCCATTGTGTGTGATCGGTGCAGGCACAGCAATCACCGCTGATTTACTTGATGTGGATGGTCATCATCTCGGTGGACGAATACTGCCTTCTTTTTATAGTATGTATTCAGCTTTAGTTAAAAATGCAGCAGCAATAGAAAAAAAGACTGGGCAGAAAGGTGAGCTAACAGGTCGGCGCTCAGAGGAAATGCCCCCTCCTGTTCTGTTTGCCAATACGACTGAGAATGCAATAACTAGCGGTATTTATTATATGCTGGAAACAGGAGTACGTGATTTGACCGAAAAGGCGATTAAGCAGTTGGGCCCCTCTGCGAAAATTATTCTTACCGGTGGCTCTGCTCAATTATTACTGCAGTTTAAGAATATGCCGCATTTTATTTATCGCCCGGTTCTTGTTATGCGGGGCGTTTATATTGCCCTGGGTGAAAAGAATGGCGCTCCGGTAATGCTGTCCCAATAACTAAGGGTTTTGATGATTATGCGTTGGTTATTTCTCCTTATGCTGGTGGTGAATCTCTCTTATATAAGCTGGGAACTGACAAAAGCCAATAAAGCTAGTGGCACGAAAGCCAGTAGCATGGTTGCAGCGGTGCAGAGCAGCAAAGGCGTACAGTCCATTGTGTTATTAAGTGAGCGTAAAGCGACAAATTCTATCGTTCAGCAGAACAACACACAGAATAATCGTGCCAGTGGCAACAAGCTGGTTTCAGCACCGATTTCTATCCCTGCAAAGGAGAAAACAGTATCGTTGTCGGTGGTGAAACAACAGAAACCTGTATTTCCTCCCACGTATAAAAATAGTAAAAAAGCAATAAAGTTGTCACCCGTAGGTTCCGCGTCCTCAGGCATAAATACACATACAGAAGGTAAAAAAATACAGCTTGTCTCAAACGGTTCAGCATCTGCATCGGTGACAGCCAGTGCCCGTATGCAGAAGAATATCAGTTCGCAGCAGATTGCGCCGGTAAAAGTTAACGTTGCGACAACCAGGGGTACGCCGGAAAAATCACAGCCAGAGGCAGAAGTCTGTTATTCGCTGGGTTTCTTTCATGAACTTAAGGCAGTACATAAAGTAATGCAGGATATAAAACAGTATGTATCCGCAGTAAGTTATCGTGAGCATAAAGAAAAGGATTCGTCACTTTTCTGGGTGTATATCAAACCGGTCTCAAGTCGAAGAGAGGTGGAAAAAAAGGCAAGGCGACTGAAAAAAAGAAAAATAAAAGATTATTATATTATTCGTGAGGGCGATAAGAGCAATGGTATCTCTCTGGGTTACTTTAAAAATCGCAATAGTGCTTACAAGCTGGCAAAAAAAGTGAAAAAAGCAGGTTTTAGCGTTACTGTTGAGCCACTGTCCAGAAGCCATACATCATACCGCCTGGATTATCGTCTACCTGCAACGCATACCATTCCTGAGGCTATTGAAAAGCAGTATTTATCCGGAAAAATCAGGCGCTCTAGTCAATCCTGCACCAGAACACCCTGAACAGCTTATGACTTAATATTTTCTGGAGTAGCGTTAAAAATGGCCTCAAAATACGGGAGCGCGTAGTGGTTAAACATCGGATAAACTGTGTTTTTTTGAGATTTTTTGACTTGCTCTAACAAAAAATCTACATCGGGCAAAGCTCTCATAGTGGTTTTTTAAAAAAAAAGTCTATATTTTGTGGATTCATTATTGCTTTAAGTCTTCGTTTTCCCTACAATTGCCCGCCTCGCCGGTGTAGCTCAGTTGGTAGAGCGCCTCACTTGTAATGAGGATGTCGTGGGTTCAACTCCTGTCACCGGCTCCATTATTTATTTTGAGCCGCCCATAATCCCGTCTCAGTCGGAATATGGGCAGTGTATATAAAATAGCATATGCAGGCACTAACTGGGTATGGTTTGAGCATACGCGGGTGATGCAGATATGTCAGCGCCTGAAAAAATATATGCCGTTTCAGAATGTTACAGTTGACAGATGTATTGTACTCAAGCAAAATATGCGGCTTGATTTTTGGAGGGGTTCCCGAGCGGCCAAAGGGGGCAGATTGTAAATCTGCTGGTTCTACCTTCGGAGGTTCGAATCCTCCCCCCTCCACCAGATAAATTGTGTAGTGCCGGTAGGATACTGGCATCTGCGGGGTAAGTTTCTTCCGCATAAGGGGAGGATTTGAACCGATAAGAGGTTCGATAAAATTGCCAGGAGCAATTTTAAAAGGCGTGTTTTATGCGCCGACCCGAAGGGCGGAAGGCAGGAAGCTTGGAGTAATCCTCCCCCCTCCACCAGATAAATTGTGTAGTGCCGGTAGGATACTGGCAGGA
>CAYXNL010000025.1:12814-31657 GCA_964466455.1 uncultured Thiotrichaceae bacterium | reverse complement strand
ACTATTGGTGGATCGAACACCATTTATCTTACCGTATCGGGTGCGTGATAATAAAGTTGAAATCCTGCGTGTGTTACATACCTCAAGACGGTGGCCTAAGAAGATTTAAAAACGATATGTCCACAAAAAACGGTCGCAACGACCCCCCCCCCTGCCCATGTGGTAGCGGCAAAAAATGCTGCATAACTAGGAATATGGCACCCGTTACGAGTCTGAGCTGGCAAAAAATGCGCCGGACAGAAGGCGAAATCATTCCAATTCTAATTGAGCATGCATTAAAAAATTATGGTCCAGAGGTGATGGCTGAGGCCTGAGATGAATTCTTTGAAAGTGTATCGTAATACTGGATACAGCTTTCTATATGCAAACACCAAGTAAGTTCTTAAGAAGTTTAATTCGCCAGAAAAAAGAGAACATCGAAGCAGCTGAATTAAAACAAGCGATTATTAGTGGTTATCGCGATGCAATTTCAGGTTATGAGAGCATTCCGGTAAGTTCTTTCAATTTTATCCTGTTCGTAATCATTACCTCATTTGCACTCGTGTGAAAAATATAGTGATTGTGTTAACAATAAAACACTGCCAGAGGAATCTACTAGAACGGCTTATTGAGCTTGAACCCAGCCTGACGCAAGAAGCGGAGTTGTTGTATAAAAAACTGTTAGCCTCTTGAAATCATATGCATCATATACTACAATCGTATGCATCATATAGGAGAGGCATTATGAGAACTACCCTTGATCTGCCAGAGAACTTACTCGATGAGGCAATGAAAATAACTCGCACATCTACAAAAACAGGTGTTATCGTTAGAGCACTTGAAGAATTGGTAAGAAAATCAAAAATTTCCGATCTTAAAAAATATAAAGGAAGAATTGATATAGATATAAACCTTGATGAAATAAGAGGTCGGCATTAATAATGGTATTGGTGGATACTTCAATTTGGATAGATTATTTTCGAGGTGGCAAAAATTCCAGTGATTTAGAATTTTTAATAGATGAAAATCTTATTGTTACTAATGAAATTATTTTGGCGGAATTAATACCGTATTTAAAAATAAAAAAACAAACAGCAGTTATTAAATTACTGAATGAAGTAAACCGAATACCATTAGATATTCACTGGGAGGAAATCATTCAGTTACAAGTTAAATGTTTAAAATCGGGAGCAAATGGGGTTGGCATTCCCGATTTAATAATTGCACAAAATGCCAATCAAAATAATTGTAAAATATACTCTCTTGATAAGCATTTTAAACTTCTAAATAAAGTTTTAAAAATAAAGCTTTATTAATAAAAAAGGCATACAATCGCTCTACCTGATCGCCCTGGTTTAATCCCGCTCTTTCGTAAGTGCCGGAATGCCCTGGTACACCACGAAAACAATTTTTGCTGAAAAACTTGTAATAACCTGCATCTCAAAGGATAATTCGCTTTTCATTATTTACCCGTACAGAATCTTGTTAAAACCTGGACTTCCCGAACCCTGCCAATCTATCCACTGGAGCCGCCTGTATGGCAGTTCACTGGCATTATTGTGTGTTGAAGCAGCACAGAAATATAAAAATGGACCACTGGTTATCGTGGTTGAAGATACCAGCCAGGCTGATAGTCTGACACGTGAAGTTGAATTTTATAAGGATACTCGGCAACGGCTGTTTCATTTGCCGGACTGGGAAACATTGCCTTATGATGTATTTTCACCGCATCAGGATATTATTGCGGAGCGCCTGACTACCCTGCATCAACTCGAACGATTAAACGCACAGGATATTCTGATTGTACCGGTAAACACACTGTTACAGCGTTTGCCACCGCGAAGTTATATTCGCGGCAGTGTATTACGTCTGCATGTAGGCCAGACACTGGACAGCTCAAAATTTAGGCTTGATCTTGAATCAAGCGGCTATAGTCATGTAACCGAAGTCATGGGTCATGGTGAATTTGCCATTCGCGGCTCGATTATTGATCTGTATCCGGCTGGCGCGAACACACCCTACCGGATTGATCTGTTTGATGATGAAATCGAGTCAATTCGTTGTTTCGATCCTGCCAGCCAACGTTCGGATAATAAGGTAGATAAAATTGAATTACTACCGGCGCGGGAATTTCCCACGGATGAAGCGGGTATTTCTGCCTTTCGTCGCCGTTATCGTGAAATGCTGGAAGGTGATCCACTGACCAGTCTTATCTATAAAAACGTCAGCGATGGAATCATGGTACCGGGTATTGAATATTACCTGCCGGTTTTTTTTGATGCCTTAGAAACCCTGTTCGATTACCTACCACGAAGCAGCCTGTTTATCCTTCCGGAAAATTTGCACGATTATTTTGGCGCTTTTGCCGACGATATACAACAACGCTATGAACAGCGTCGTCATGATATTGAGCGCCCTATTCTACCGCCTGAAAAGCTGTATTTACCTATGCTGCAGGCTGAACAGCAACTTAATACTGTCAGCCGGGTGATTATATCGGTAAAAAAAAATCTGGATGAATCCTCTAACCTGAATATTGATCAGCCACCGGATCTGATCTTGCGAACACAGGCGGATAATCCAGCCTCAGCCCTTATTCATTTTATCCAGACTTATCCGGGGCGGCTGTTATTTGTTGCCGAAACCAGAGGCCGACGTGAAGTATTAATCGAGCTGTTGCGCGAACACCGGATCTACCCGGAAGATTGTAAAAACTGGCAGGTGTTTACCCGTTCTACTGAACATATCGGTATAACTGTTTCTGATATTAGTCAGGGGCTGGTAATCCATTCTCCTGATATATCTGTTATTACCGAAGCACAAATATACGGCCAGCGAGCAATCCAGAAACGTCGCCGTACAAAACGTGGCCCGGATGCCGATGCAATTGTACAGAACCTGACCGACCTGACTATTGGTGCACCGGTAGTGCATCTTGAACATGGTGTTGGTCGTTACCGGGGGCTGGAAAAACTCAGTGGTGATGGTTACGATGCCGAGTTTTTATTACTTGAATATGCCGGTAGTGACAAGCTTTACGTCCCGGTTGCCTCGTTGCATTTGATCAGCCGCTATACTGGTGCTTCCGCCGAGCATGCCCCGGTGCATAAACTGGGCACGGATCAATGGTCTAAAGCTCGTCAAAAAGCTGCGAAGCAGGCACGTGACGTGGCGGCAGAACTACTGGATATTCACGCCCGGCGTGCTGCCATACAGGGCTATGCCTATCATATTGATGAAAATGAATATAATAGTTTCTGTAATGGCTTCCCGTTTGAAGAAACGCCCGACCAGGAAAATACGATTAAAGACGTACTCGCCGATCTGGCACGCAGTCAGCCAATGGATCGGGTGGTCTGTGGCGATGTTGGTTTTGGTAAAACTGAAGTAGCCATGCGTGCGGCCTTTGCCGTTGCCAACAGTGGTAAACAGGTTGCCATACTAGTTCCAACTACCCTGCTGGCACAGCAGCATTACCAGAATTTCAGTGACCGCTTTGCTGACTGGCCGATTAATGTTGGCTGTCTATCACGATTTAATACCACAAAACAGCAGAACAATATTCTTCAACAGATTAAAAATGGCAAAATTGACCTGGTTATCGGTACCCATAAGCTGTTACAGAAAAGTATTAAATTTAATGATCTGGGTCTGATTATTGTTGATGAGGAACACCGTTTCGGCGTACGCCATAAAGAGCAACTTAAGTCGATGCGTGCGCAGGTGGATATACTAACCTTAACCGCCACCCCGATTCCGCGTACGTTAAACATGTCGTTAGCGGGTATTCGAGATATGTCGATTATTTCCACCCCGCCAATGCATCGCCATTCTATTAATACTTTCGTCACACAATGGAATGAAAATCTGATCGTAGAAGCCTGTCAGCGCGAATTAAAACGCGGTGGTCAGGTTTATTTCCTGCACAATGAAGTTAAAACCATCGAAAAGATCTGTCATAATCTGCGCGCCCTGATGCCAGAGGCCAGAATTGAATTTGCTCACGGTCAAATGCCGGAAAAACAGCTTGAACAGGTGATGCTGAATTTTTATCACCAACGTTTTAATATCCTGGTCAGTACCACCATTATTGAAAGTGGTATTGATGTACCGACAGCAAATACCATTATTATCAATAAAGCCGACCGTTTAGGACTGGCACAGCTACACCAGATTCGAGGTCGGGTTGGACGCTCCCACCATCGTGCCTACGCCTATTTGATCACCCCGCCAGAATCGGCCATGACAGAAGATGCCAAAAAACGTTTAGCCGCCATTGAATCGCTGGAAGATCTTGGCGTAGGCTTCACCCTGGCGACACACGATCTGGAAATTCGTGGTGCCGGCGAATTACTGGGCGAAAACCAGAGTGGTCAGATTTCTGAGGTGGGCTTCAGTTTGTACAGTGAGTTACTTGAACGTGCAGTAACCGCATTAAAACGTGGCGATGTACCGGATCCTGACGTACCATTACATGCCGGTGTCGAAATAGACCTCGGTATGCCTGCGCTAATACCCGATGATTATGTGTATGATGTGCACCAGCGGCTAATGTTATATAAACGTATTGCCAGCGCCAACGGCGGTAAAATACTGGATGAACTGCGTGTCGAACTAATTGACCGATTTGGTCTATTGCCGGATTATGTACAGAATTTATTTACCGTTACTGAAATAAAAATGCTTGCTGAAGATACCGGGATTATAAAAATCGAAGCTAACGATCACGAAATTAAAATACAGTTTAATGCACAACCAAATATTGACCCAGGTCGGTTGATAGAACTGATACAAACCCGCGCATCACATTACCGCTTTAATGGTACAGACACCTTACGTATTCTTGAAGTAAATGAAGATGCAACACAACGGCCCCGGCAGATTAACGATATTATCAGGCAATTAAGGCTGGATAATACCGCACAAAATAATATGAATGCAGCCTGAAAAAACAGCTAAAATAAACCACAATGAAAACCTATGCTTCTTTCAATATGTTACCTGTTCCTCATCTACATACCTCTCGAGTATTTATGGCAGTCACCACTTTATGCCTGCTTCTTTTTGCACATATCAGCTATGCGTCCAGTCACTATTACGATGTTGAAGTCATTATCTATGAAGATGCCGATGCAAAATACCTGCATGCGGAGCAATGGGATAATGTTATTACACCGGTTGACAGCATAACAGCCAACGAGCAGACGATTGCTAAAGAAAAAACATCACAGCCTGACGTAGCCACAGATAAAGCCGCTAAATCAGCGGAAAACAGGGCTGCGATGATTCAAAATATTAAACCCTACATTTTAACCAGAGAAGAAAAACGTGTTGCAGCGTCCAGTCATTATAATGTGCTGATGTACGCTGCATGGCGTCAACCCGGCTGGGATAAAACTCAGGCGCGGGCAATAAAATTGTCGGAACTGAAAAATAACGCCGTAGTAAAAACAAAAAACACCATCGACGGAACGTTAAAAGTCGTTCTGTCCAGGTACCTGCACTTTTATACTAATCTGGATTATCAGCGTAAAGCCATGCAGGTAATAAAACCGGATGACGATAATATAAATCTGGATAAAAGTCAGGATATCAGCGGCGGCGATAATAATGCCGGCACAGGCAATAGCCTGCAACCGGTACCGGTTATTCAGCACTATCACATTATCAGCCACCGCCGCATGCGCAGTAAGGTACTACACTATATCGACTACCCGCTAGTTGGCATACTGGTACAGATTAATCCATCCCCGGTAGCTAAAAACAACCGGGAAACCGCTGAATAACTAATGCACCGGCAACCGCCTTTCAACACCGGAACGCCGCCCTAACGTATCATTAAAACGCATCGTAGAACGTCTGTCTTCAATATGGCGTCGGTTTTCTACCCGTCGTTCATGACCGTTATATTTATTATCATCTGTCCCCATTATTTCAACCCCGGAAAAAATTCATATACTCATTAACTTCATCAATACTTCACTAATACAAAAGCATGTTTCATGCCAAAGTATATTGCCATTGATAAAAATCAATGGCATGGGAATAAAAGAGATTTTTTATAGAAAATTTAGCATAAAAAAGTGTAAAGGATATCGACTTATACAGCGTTTCTTTACAGTTCTGTTACGGTTACTTCTGCACGACGTAATATCTGTGCGGCTTTTACCATGTTTTCCAGTGCTGGAATTACCTCTTTCCACTGTCGGGTTTTCAGACCACAGTCCGGGTTTATCCATAAACGCCGGGCGGGAATACGCTGCGCAGCTTTCTGCATGCATTGCACGATATCCTGCTGGCTGGGAGTATTGGGTGAGTGAATGTCATACACCCCCGGGCCGATCGCATTCGGATAATTAAAATCTTCAAAAACATCAAGCAGCTCCATATCCGAGCGTGAGGTTTCAATAGTGATGACATCGGCATCCATCTCTGCAATCGCCTGAATAATATCGTTGAATTCCGAGTAACACATGTGAGTATGGATCTGGGTTTCATCGCTGACACCGTTTGCGGTGATACGAAAAGCTTCTATTGCCCAGTTTAGATAGTTCTTCCACTGACTTTTGCGCAATGGCAGACCTTCACGCAGAGCCGCTTCATCAATCTGGATAATACGAATACCCGCTTTTTCCAAATCCAGTACCTCCTCACGAATCGCCAGCGCTAACTGGTAACAGGTTTTGCTACGTGCCTGGTCATCGCGCACAAAGGACCAGTTTAGTATGGTCACTGGGCCGGTTAACATGCCCTTCATCGGTTTTTCGGTCAGTGATTGCGCGTACTTGATCCATGCCACCGTCATTGCCTTTGGTCGGCTAATATCACCAAACAGGATGGGCGGTTTAACGCAACGTGAGCCGTAGGACTGAACCCAGCCAAATTGACTAAAAGCATAGCCGTCGAGTTGTTCACCAAAATACTCCACCATGTCATTGCGCTCTGCTTCGCCATGCACCAGCACATCCAGTCCCAGGGTTTCCTGTACCTGCACGGCATGGGCGATTTCTTTTTTCATCCGGGCCTGATAACTGTCTTTATCCAGTTTACCCTGACGAAATTGCAGGCGGCACTGACGAATTTCGCTGGTTTGTGGGAAGGAGCCAATGGTGGTGGTCGGATACACCGGCAGCGTCAGGATACGGGCCTGTTTTTCAGCCCGTTGTGCGTAGGGATTATGACGCTGCCCTGCTTCAGCAGTTATTGCCTGTAGATTTTTTTTAACTGCCGGATTATGCACCCTGGAAGAGACCCTACGGCTGGCAAGCTGCTGTGCATGACTGGCCAGTTGCGTTTTTACTGCGTCGCGCCCTTCATTCACTGCCCTTGCTAGCAGAGCTATCTCATCGAGTTTCTGTACGGCAAAGGCCAGCCAGGATTTAATGTCTTCATCCAGTTGCTGTTCATTATTCAGATCAACCGGTACATGCAGTAACGAACACGATGGTGCAATCCACAGACGATCGCGCAATGTCTGTGCAATCGGCTCCAGCCAGTCCAGGGTATATTCCAGGTCTGTTTTCCAGATATTCCGGCCATTCACAATGCCCAGCGAGACGATGGTATCGCCCGGCAGCTTCTCTATTAACGGTGCCACTTCCTCTGCTGCATTGACTACATCAAGATGAATACCCGCTACCGGCAGTTCACAAATTAGCGGCAAATTATCTTCTAAAGTACCAAAATAGGTGGTCAGTAACAGTTTTGGCTGGGTATTTTCAAGTTGCTTATAGGCTAGCCGAAATGCCTGCTTCCATGTTACGTTCAGTTCGGTAACCAGAATTGGCTCATCAATCTGCACCCATTTTGCGCCAGCATCTGCCAGCGTATCAAGTAGTTCTGCATAAACAGGAAGTAATGCTGCCAGCAGATCCAGTTTGTTCGATGCATCCTTTTCCTTGCCCAGCCACAGGTAGGTAAGCGGGCCGATAATCACTGGCTTTACATTAATCCCCTGCGATGTTGCTTCGGCCAACTGCTCAAGTAACCGTTGTGGATTTAAACTGAACACGGTATCAGCGGTAAATTCTGGTACGATATAGTGATAGTTGGTATCAAACCATTTAGTCATTTCACCAGCATGGACAACACCACCAGTGGTATCTTTGGCGCTGCGACCACGCGCAATTCTAAAATAATTATCCAGTTCACTACCTGCCAGATCAACCACCCGTGGCGGTTTGGCACCCAGCATAAAACTCATATCCAGCACCTGATCGTAAAATGAAAAATCACCAGCCGGTATAAAATCCAGTTGTGCCTGCTGCTGCCAATGACGCTGGCGCAATTCTTCACCCTGTTGCAACAGTGCCTGTTCGCTGGATTCACCCTTCCAGAACGATTCCAGTGCAAATTTTAATTCGCGTGCACCACCAATACGCGGAAAGCCGAGGTTATGGGTTGTTATCATTGTCTGTCTCCTGTTTCGATAACGCTATTGTATGGAGTGCAAACCATGAATAATAATGGTATTATTTCATTATTCTATTAATTAAATTCATGAGTTAAATAATGATAGAACGTGCTCATCTGGCTATTTTACGCGCCATAAAACATCACGGTTCACTCACAGCCGCCGCAGAACGTATGCATCTGACACAATCGGCCTTAACCCATAGCATAAAAAAACTCGAGCAGCAGACCGGTACCCGTCTGTGGCTAAAAACTGGTCGCCGCCTGCAGTTTACTCAGGCGGGAAATTATCTGTTGGCACTGGCAAACCGGCTATTGCCACAACTGGAATCGGGTGATGATGTACTGCAACGAATGGCCAGCGGCGAAAAAGGTAATTTGCGTATCGGCATGGAGTGCCACCCCTGTTATCAATGGCTGTTAAATGTGGTAACACCGTATTTACAGCACTGGCCAGATGTAGATATTGATGTAAAACAGAAATTTCAGTTTGGTGGCATGGCGGCCCTGTTTGAGTATGAAATTGATGTCCTGGTCACGCCTGACCCCTTACATAAAACCGGCGTGGTGTTTACCCCGGTATTTGATTACGAACAGGTACTCGTCGTCAGCAAGAGTCACCAGCTGGCACAAAAAGCCTATATTAAACCAGCAGATATTAGCAATCAGGTCTTATTCACCTACCCGGTCAGTATCGACCGACTGGATATTTTTAATGCGTTTTTATTACCCGCAGGCTGTCGCCCCGGAAAACACAAAACCATGGAAGCAACCGAAATTCTTCTGCAAATGGTAGCATCCGGTCGTGGTGTAGCGGCACTACCACGCTGGCTGGTCAATGAGTATGCCGACAAAATGCCGATTACTGCGATCAGCCTGGGTAAAGCGGGTATAAACAGGAAAATATTTCTCGGTATACGTGATGGTGATGAAAAAATTAACTACCTGCATGCCTTTTTAACACTGGCAAAACAGCTTAGTCAGCAACCCTCAGTTTAGGCAACCGATACTGATCAACCCTACGACATTCCATGGAATCAATTAATAGAGGAGCCCTTAACTCTATAATAATACGAATATAACATTACAATAAATAAGTCTTTGTTTACAATAACAATTATATTAACGGAGTATTTCATGATATGATTGTGCCTTACATTTTTGATGTTTTCACAGGTAAATATTATGTCTCAAGCCCAGTTCAAAACGCAGCTAACTGACGAAATTAAAGTTTCCGATGAAGCAGTCAAACAGTTACTTGCGTTAACAGAAAATGAAGATAGTGTTAATGGTGTACGTATTTTTGTTTCCGGTGGCGGCTGTAATGGTATGACCTACGGTATGACCTTTGTCGATCAGCCCACTCCTTATGACACCACACTGGAAAAAGAGGGGCTAAAAGTCCACGTCGATGCGGTTGCACTCGGTTTCCTCGAAGGCGTTGAAATTGATTATCAGGATGATGGTACCAATGCCAGTTTTGTGTTTAAAAATGTTTTTGCCAACACTAACAGCGGCGGAGCCTGTGGTGGCTGTGGCGGCGCATCATCGGGCGGTGGCTGCGGCTGATTCACTGCCAATTTTTATTCCGGGGCGGGCATTGTCCGCCCTTTTTTATCCTTAATTCCTGTTTTTTTTGACCATGCGTTTAGCCACCCGGAAACGTTACCAGCCCCCTCACCTGCTTTTAATTTCATATCATAATAGCTACCGGATTGCACCCTACATCAAGGCTGCAAAAAAAATGGGAATCAGCGTCACCATTGCCTCTGAAGGTAAACATTCATTAATTTCTGAAGTCGCTAATGGTCTGCATCTTTCTTTTTCCGATCCCCGCCAGACACTTGATTCTATTTTTCAGGCACACCAACGAACGCCATTTAACGGTATTCTCGGCAGTGATGATAAAACCGTTGCCATAGCCGCCAGTGCCGCCGAAAAACTGAACCTGCCTCATAATCCACCTCATGCCTCCATCTGCTCACAACGCAAGGATCTGGCACGTGCCGAACTGGTATTAGCTAACTGTCCAGTTCCTCTCCACTGTCTGGTTGATATAAATCGCCCACTTGAAAAACAGGCGGCGGGATTGTCCTGGCCCTGCGTTATTAAACCGCTGAATATGTCTGCCAGTCGCGGTGTCATTCGGGTAAATAATATCGAAGAATTTATTCAGGCATGCAACCGTGTTAAAACTATTATTGCAGAAAACCAGGGGGAATTTGAACAACATCATATTCTGGTCGAGGAATATATTGATGGAATTGAAATTGCCTATGAAGGCTATCTGCACGAAGATAAGTTACATACAATTACTATTTTTGATAAACCTGATCCACTGGTCGGCCCTTTTTTTGAAGAGACAATTTATGTCACGCCATCACAGCTGGATAAAAATCAGCAGAAAAAAATACAGCAACGGGTACAACAGGCATGCCAGGCTTATGGTTTAACCACCGGTGCGATTCATGCCGAGTGTCGAATAGACAGTAGAGATATCTGGCTGCTTGAAATAGCCTCACGAACCATTGGCGGCGACTGCGCCCGAGTGCTGGATAATGAGAATTTCAGTATTGAAGAACTGGCTATTTCACTGGCTATTGGTGAGCCGATCACAACCACATTACCTCGACAGGCAAGAGGCGTAATGATGATTCCAGTCAAACAGAAGGGGTTGTTAAAACGAGTAGAAGGCTTGCTGGCTGCGGGCGGTGTTCCTTACATTGATAAGGTAGACATTATTATTCCATCAGGTCACGAATTAATCCCGCTGCCGGAAGGTAACCAGTATTTAGGTTATATCTTTGCCAGTGCAGAAACACCGCAGCAGGTTACCGCAGCGATTCGACAGGCTTATGCACATTTAACGTTTATTACTGCGCCGGTGTTTAAGATATTCTAATTTACTTCTTCCCGCCGCCCGCATTAAACCCTGCGGGTGCCTGCCCGTAGTCGCCTTCTTCAAAGAAAAAACCTTGCATGTGTTTTTCAATCAATTCAATATTCTTTAGGTCAGCCGTATTCAAGCTGTTTTCATTGATAATGGTGGTTAACCTTTCCAGCCACTTTTTCCAGCCTTCTTTTGAAACATTTTCAAAAACTCTCTGACCTAACTCACCTGGAAAAGGTGGTCTATCCATTGCTTCCGCTTCAACTTTTAATACCACACACTGAACCTTATTTGCCATCTTTAACCTCTAACATTGTTTCTTCAAATTTTTTCAGTAATACACCTTCTTCGCCACAACAATCGGCGGCACAGTGTTTGACCTGGTGTAACTCTTCTGCGCTACTGTTTAAATACACTTCAACTGGCTGGTTTTCCGTGGCACAGTCACAGCCCTTGTCATTATACACGTAAACATTTTTCAGTCCGGCACGTTTTGCTTCCGCCTCCGCATCAAACAACATATATTCCGGTGTCGCCGGTACATCACTCAACTTATAGGCAGGGAAAAAGCGGGTAATATGCCAGGGGCTGTCAGCCCCCAGATTATCGCGAATCCAGCAGGCAATTTTGTAATGCTCATCCGGATCATCATTTTTACCGGGAATAATATTGGTGCGTGTTTCAACATGAATACCCAGTTGGTGGGCTTTTTTGATAGAAGCCAGTACCTGTTCTACTTTGGCTGGCCGACAAATTTCAGCATAAAAATCATCTGACATGCTTTTTATATCCGAGCACAATACATCAACCTGACCGGCAATCAGTTCCAGTGCTTCATCGGTAACAAAACTGTTCGAAACATACACCGTGTATAAACCTGCCTGATGAGCCAGTTCACATACATCCAGTACATATTCCAGCCACACAGCTGGTTCTGAGTAGGTGAAGGCGATACCCTGCACGCCAGCACGTAGCGCAGCATCCACCAGTTTCTGTGGTGATACCCAGGCTTCGGTGGACCGGCCTTTTGCCAGATCGTCCAGTGCTTCCACACCCCAGGAGATATTCAGATTATGACAACCACCACAGCGAAAACTACAGCCAAAGCTCCCGACCGACATCACTTTGCTACCGGGGCGGTAATGCCTGACCGGCTTTTCTTCAATAAAATCAATATCAATGGAAGATAAAATACCGTATGACAGGTTATATAGC
Source organism: uncultured Thiotrichaceae bacterium (assembly GCA_964466455.1). GTDB lineage: Bacteria > Pseudomonadota > Gammaproteobacteria > SZUA-229 > SZUA-229 > S010-25. Next base: position 19,161 of record CAYXNL010000025.1, on the reverse strand, counting down.
GTGCCATTGCGGTTCACATGTGCCTGACAGAATCCGCGTTGTCCATGGCTGATTTTGCAGCGCCATAAACACAGATTACAGCGAGTCGTACCATTCTCCATCTTTTGCTGAAGACGGGTTTCTATAAGCTGATAGTGTTCGGTCATTAATTTGTCTAATATAGGTAAAAGGAGAAATGGATAAAAACTATAAGAGCTGGATTTTACCAGCATATGTTGCAATTAACACACTCTGTTTACAGGGAATAATCACCTTGCCATTATTTACTCTAATTTCTTCTACATCTGCCTGTTCTTCATAAGCTATCGCCTGACCGAGAAGATAGCTGTAACTCCCGTACTGGCAGTGATAAAGCTGACCGAATTTGTCTGTCGCACACATAAAATTATAGGCGTGACGGGCGCTCCATTGCCTTTCCACTACAAAATCCTGCTGCTGTGGATAAGGGTAATAACTGGCCAGTTCAGTGGATTGCTTCACCACAGGCTGTAACGCATCATTCATGCCGGGTAAAAAGCTTAATATTTGTTCTGCACCAGCTTTACCCAGCAATAAATTTATCTGCTGGTAATCCATGCCGTCATCTAAGGAAACCGCCTGTTGTGCCACAATATCACCGGCATCAAAATCGTGCACTACCTTATGCCAGCTAACCCCTGTTTTGGCGGCGGCTTTCATTTGCCAGAAGACAGGTTCCGGACCTCGAAAAACAGGTAATAAAGACGGGTGCAAATTAAAACATCCCAGTGCCGGAAAATCCATGAAAGTAACCGGTAACCGTTTGCCATAACAAGCCATAAGAATGATATCAACAGCATAACCTCTACATTGCCGGATAACCTCGGCAACGGGTAAAGCAAGGTTTATTAGCGGAATTTCATGCTCACTGGCGGCCAGCGACAATGATTCATTCTCCAGCGCAATAATTTTCTGCTGAAAAACAACAGGATTATCCATCCCCACTGCAACAATGTGATAGCCGGATGATAACAGCGCCTTAAATGGCACAAGGGATAACGCACTGGAGGAACCAATGTATAAAATTTTCATCAGGCCAAAAAATAATTTACCCGGTAACTGGCATTTATACCACCATCATTTATGCTACCGGCATTTATACCAGAGCGTAATGAAAACTATAAATGGATAACTTCAAGCCCGAGATTCCCGCTACTTTCCAGTGTTGACGCACTGGTTATTACTGCCGTACTCGGTGTTCCCTGCTGCAGATATTTCTCTGTTACCCGTTTCAAATCAGCCATGCTTACTGCCAGAATACGTTGACGATAAGCCTGAATTTTTTCTGGTGTGCGTTCATGCAGAGCATTATAAAATGCTGCCCGTGCTTCGCCTGCCGGTGAACTGGGTTTGTCCATACTACCTATTACGCCCAGAATGGCTTCCTCCAGTTGTCGGGACTCATGGTCTGTCTTCAGCATCCATTCAATAGACCGGTCAAAATCATCCAGGGTTTCACTTAAACGTGGATCACGGTAGGAGAAAAACTTGAATGCAGCAATATTTGCATCATGGCTGGCACCACCGCCATACGCACCACCTTGTTCACGTATTGCTGTATGCAAAAACCCATTGCGCAAAAAACCACCCAGTACAGCCAGTGCAGCAGTGTCTTTATGTTCCATCGAAACCGTGGCATAAGCTCTTGCGCAAAAGTTAACCTGCGTATTGGCAATCCACATCTGCTTAACCTGCGTATGTATTTCAGGCAGAACAAAATGACTCATTGAAGAATCTTTCTGCATCGTTGTGGATTGAGGTGCCCAGATTGATTCGAATCCCGCCAGAATATCATCTTCTTTATCTGCCTCCAGCACCAGCATATAGGACTTTGTTGACTGCTGAATTTTCTGATAAATACTGGCAAAATATTTTGCTGTCCTTTCAACATTAATTTTATCCGTATGTGAATCATCCAGAATTTTGATGGCCTGAATGGAAACCAGCCCGCCAAATTGATGGTTCAGTGCCGCAACCGGACTCATGCCACTGGCAGCAGCAGTCATCGCCAGCGTATGACCATTACCGGTAACACTGCGTTCGCGTTGTGTACGCATTTGTGTAATCAGTTCCGCAATGCGTTCATATTCATCAAAACGCACATTTTTTGTCGTTGCAGACATTAATTCAGCCAGTTTCGTATTATTACGTTGCAGGGCTTTGCCACTGAATAGATAATAAGCCTGTAAGCTCTGTGTGTTATCAGTGCAGGCACGAATGCTCTGTGCAGCATGCACACCACCGGTCACGCTGGATTGCCATTCCTGCATCTGTAAATAATTTTTATCCCCACACCCCAATTCTGTCAGGCATGCTGAGAAATACGGCAACAGGCTTTTCTCTTCAGTGCTTAAAGCTGGCAACTCACACACTATTTCATGGTAAACCAGTCCATTGGTTCCTTGCTGATAAGTAGTTACCGAAATGTCTGCCAGTTTTTTCTGTATTGACTGTGGTATTTTTACCTCAGCTGGGACATCTTCTAGCCCCACTTTTGGTAGTAGGTCAGGATTATCCTGCTGTGTCTGCCGTTCAGCCAGAATAGCTGCGCGTTGTATCAGATCACTTCTGTCTTTTTCAGACAGGGCGGCTTTTATTTTGGCAAGGCGCTCCTTTTCCGCATCATCTTTACGCTGACTTAAACTATCATCCGGTCGCAGGGTAAGGCGTACCCGATGTTGATTATCCAGCAGCAATTCACGCACCAGATTTTTAATAAATTCAGGATCTTTAATAGACTCGCGTAATGTGTCAATAACCGGATCGAGATTTAACAGTGTAGCCGGATCGCTACGGTGAATAGCGGCTGTCAGCGCATGTAAAATTAGTTGCAGACCAAATGGATAATGGTCGCCACCAACTTCTCGCTGACTTAATTCCAGTTGGTGCAACACAGCTTCCAGTTTTTCTTCTGCTATTCCATTTGTGGCAACATCATTTAAAACATCCAGCACCAGCTTCTCAAACTCGCTGGCACTTTCCACCTTGCTGCCTTCAATACCACATAGAAAACACATTTCATAATTAGAATCTTCCAGCCCGCATAATGGAGAGGGCGCAGCACCCAGGTCAGTTTTTTCCAGCGCATGACGTAATGGTGAAGAACTGTTGTCGAGCAAAACCTGCGATAACAGGTTGGCTTTCATCATTTCATCCAGTGAGGTGCAGGGTCCAAGCAACCAGCTTATTACATGGTGAGTTTTTTCTTCAATCGTCTCTTCACCAACGACATCATAAGCATAAGCTTCTTCCACTGCAATTGGTGCGAGGTAGCGTTTTTCCGGGGAAACAGAAATAGTTCTATCAAGCTTTTCAAACTGCGACAGAGCCTGTTGTTCAAATTTCCGCTGGTGTTCAAAAGCCGGGATGTCGCCAAATGTCATAAATACGGCATTACCCGGATGATAATGAATTCTGTGAAAATCTTTCAGTTGCTGATAACTTAAATCTGGAATATCCTGAGGTTCGCCACCACTATTGTAATGATAGGTCGAAGTCGGATACAGATATTTACTTACTTCCTGCCATAAAACACTCACTGGCGAACTCATGGCCCCTTTCATTTCATTAAAAACAACACCTTTATATTCTAGCTCGGTATCAGGATTATCAGCCTCCATGAATTCAATACGATGGCCTTCCTGCAGAAAATCCATTTCATCCAGACGGGTAAAAAAAACGGCATCCAGATAAACATCAAGCAGATTATTAAAATCTTTTTTATTCTGACTGGCAAAGGGATAAGCAGTCCAGTCACTACTGGTAAAAGCATTCATAAATGTATTTAATGAACGGCGTATCATCATAAAGAAAGGATCTCGTACCGGATATTTTTTACTACCACACAGTGCAGTATGTTCAAGAATATGTGCCACACCGGTTGAATCCATCGGCACCGTACGAAAGGCAACCAGAAAAACATTTTCCGAATTATCAGCTTCCAGGTGATAATGTAGCGCCCCAGTTTTACTATGGCGAAATTCATGTAAAACAAGATTTAGTGATTCAATACGGTGAGATTGTATCGGCTCAAAAGAAGGATGATGTTTTATTTCTTTTGATTGACTTCCGGCAGAGGTCAAAGGTGTTAACGGGGATGTTGATTGGCTGGCTGATTCAGCAGCCATTGAAGCAGTAATATCCTGTGTTTTTTGCATAATTATTATTTACGTTTAAGTTTATAGACAATTTCTGTTAACGCGGTTAACCCTCTGTCCTTAAAATGAAGTTCGCGTTCAAGTACGTCTTTATGGAGTAATTTCTCTACAATAAAATATTTTTCATATAACGCATAAACTTCATCTTCTGAAACAGAAAAAGGAGGACCACTCATTTCGCTTTGCTTATAGCTCAGAGTTACTAACAGAGTACGGGTATCTTTCTGCTGGATCTCGGCCATTTTTTTCACGTAACGGTGACGTAATTTTTCCGGTAAGGCAATCAAAGAAGCCCGATCAAATACATCGGTAATATCTGTCAGGTCGGTTGCCTTTAGCTCAAAAAAATCTCCCTGATATATTTCAATTGTTGCACTTTGCTGAGTATGTCGATAAAACCCATACGTATCTTTTGTGGCCGATTGAAAATCCAGACCATTTTCAGTAAAAAAATCTTCGACAGCTTTTTCACTGCACTCTACACCAAAAACAGCATAGCCATGCTGAGCCAGCCACAGCATATCCAGTGACTTGCCACACAGTGGCACGAACACTTTTACATCTTTTCGCTTTGCTACATCAATACCTTTTTCACCATAAAAATAGGCCAGGTAAGGATTCACACTGGATTGATGAAAACCAGTCTGATTCTGTTGCCAGCGATTTTTCCAGAATTCTGTATCCATTAATTTTTTACCTACAGTCACATTAAATCAAATAAAAAGAATATTTATTACTCAGCTACATGGATATGATGAATATCGAACCCGCAGAAATGTATTGATGGTGGGTTCCTAATAATAAGTATTTTTCTCATCTATGCCGGAAACCGCTAATAGCTGATTATACAATTCAGTGTTGGTCAGGTTTCCAGATTCCGAACGCCTCCTCGGTCGGCTGACGATCGCACTCCACCTGTTCGACAACCTGTTCCATAAAATGTGCCAGATCTTTGAGTATTTCTTTTTTATCCAGACCCGCATGTTCCTGATGCGCAAGAACATAGCCAGAAATAGCAGTTAAGTATTGCATGAATACCATATCATTATCCGCTTCCGGATCATGCCGACTAACCACTAATTTTATCTCTGAGATCATCTCAGAGGACAACTGAATACCACCACTCATAATATCTATTTCCTGTATTGAATTTTATCAGCGAGTTTCGCTCGCCCGATTGTTAGACAGATCGGATATAATAAGCTATTTCAATCATTACGAACAGCAATCCAGCGCAATAATCATGTATAAAATCTGTGTCTATATCCCTGAAAATACTGTGGAAAAAGTCAAACAGGCATTATTTGATGCGGGTGCCGGACGTATTGGAAATTATGATTGCTGCTGCTGGCAGACGGCTGGTAGCGGACAGTTCAGACCACTAAAAAACAGTCACCCGGCAATCGGTAGTATAAATAAAATCGAACGGGTCAGTGAAATAAAAATTGAGCTGGTTTGTGCAGAAAAATATATCGAGCTGGCAATCAAAGCCATGAAGGCCGCTCATCCATATGAAGAACCCGCCTATGATGTGTATAAAATGGCAACGCTGTAAATCGCAGACCACCCGGTATAATATTCTTCTTTGATTTACCGTATCCAGCCACGCTCACTGCTACTGAGAAATTCCACTATTAAACGTACATTATCATCCTCACCAGCAATCTGTTCAACTTTCTCCAGTGCCACTTTGTGTGAGCAGGTGGACTTGGTCAATAATTTAAAAGTTTCCTGAAGATTGCGAATAGTTTCTACAGAAAATTCCCGACGCTTCAATCCTTCTTTATTAATGCCTACGGCTCTTGCACGGTTTCCAGCAACGGTAAAAAAGGGTAAAACATCACGGTCTATCGCTGTTGAAAACCCGGAGAAAGCATGCGTACCAATACGGGTAAATTGATGCACAGTGGTATAACCGCCAAGTATTGCGTAATCATCTACTTCAACATGACCAGCCAGTGCCGTTGCATTAGCGAGAATCACATGATTACCAATTTTACAGTCATGGGCAACATGGCAACTCACCATAAATAAATTATTATTACCAATCATGGTTACATATCCACCACCGGGTGTACCACGATGCAAGGTTACATATTCGCGTATTGTATTATTATTACCAATTTCCAGCCTGGTTTCTTCATCATGAAATTTTAAATCCTGTGGTTTTTC
>CAYXNL010000025.1:0-12714 GCA_964466455.1 uncultured Thiotrichaceae bacterium | reverse complement strand
TACCAATTTCCAGCCTGGTTTCTTCATCATGAAATTTTAAATCCTGTGGTTTTTCGCCGACTGAAGCAAACTGAAAAATATGATTGTTATTGCCAATTTTTGTTGGTCCGTTAATCACAACATGTGAGGCAATTTGTGTACCTGCACCAATTTCAACATCTTTTCCGATGACGCTAAATGGCCCGATACATACACTTTTATCTATTTTTGCAGAAGGGTCGATAATTGCCTGTGGATGGATTATCGTCATTGTTATTATCAGGGCAGGTTTAGTCGGTGAACGAACGATTCACTCTTCCATCATTTGCTGTGCTGCACACAATAAAGTAGCTTTTGTACAAATCTTATTATCCACAGATGCTTCACAGGAAAATTTCCACACTGTCCTGCTACGCTTTTCAATTTTTGCTTTAAGAATTAGCTGATCGCCCGGTACAACCTGCCGCTTAAAACGAATATTATCAACACCAACCAGTAAATACAGAACATCGACGCTTGGCTGTTCGCTCATTGTTCGAAAACCAAGAAGACCGGTTGCCTGTGCCAGTGCTTCAATAATCAATACTCCAGGCATAACAGCTTTTTCAGGGAAGTGACCAAGAAAAAATGGTTCGTTAACAGAAACATTCTTCATCGCTGTTATGGTTTCACCCGGTATACATTCAAGCACACGATCAACAAGCAAAAAAGGATAACGGTGCGGAAGGAATTGTCTGATTTCTTCAATATACATTTCGCTCAAAACGGAACTCCAGATCTTAATCTTATAATTGGTTGCAATCAGCTACACAGCTTCTGCTCTAATTTTTCTGTTCTAATTTTTCTGTTCTAATTTTTTAATACGTTTTTCCATATCATCCAGGTGCTTAAATCGCATTACATTTTTTTTCCAGCTACTAGTCGTATCAACCAGTACACTAGAGGAATACGTGCCCTGCGCCTTTATTGACGACGAAACGAAAGTACGACCCGTTACTACAACATTATCACCAATTTCTATATTATCCCGAATACCCACTCCGCCTCCAATCAGACAATACTCTCCAATTTTTGCAGAACCAGCAATACAGGTGCAGGCGGAAATAATTGTATGTCTTCCAATTTCCACATTATGCGCAACCTGAATCTGGTTATCGAGTTTAACGCCTTCATGAATAATCGTATCCAGTAAGGCTCCACGGTCGATCGTTGTATTCGCACCTATTTCTACATTATTAGAAATATATACGTTACCAAGTTGTGGAATTTTCAGATACGCATCACCATCACGGATAAAACCAAAACCATCTGTACCAATAATCACGCCAGAATGAATAATACAGTCACCACCGATATAACAGTTTTGCTGAATGGTTACATTGGCATAAATCCGGGTATTGTTACCAATGGTTACATTTTCCTCAACTACACAACCGGCACCAACATAAACATTCTCGTGGAGTCGGCAACCACTACGGATAACGGCATGGTCTTCAATGATAACCGATGCATGAATATCTGCGTTTTCAGCCACAACTGCCAGTTTGGAAATACCCGATGTATCTCTGTTATCGGGATTTAATAAAATAGCTGCACGGGCAAATAGCAACCGTGGATTGTCTGTAACTAACGCAGGAACCGGGCAAACCTCCAACCATGAGGGCTTCAGAATTACGGCTGAGGCACTTGTTTGTTTTAATGCGTCGAGATATTTTGCATGGTTTATAAAAGTAAGTTGCCCCGTGGTTGCCTGCGTAATATCTGCAACATTTGTTATCTTGCAATCTCTCCCTGTTAATTTGCTACCGATCCTGTCGGCAATCTCTGAAAGCAATAATGACATTCGTTATATATCTACCTGATATGTATCAGCGATTATCTTAATGGCATATTACATATTTGTGTTATTTATCTTTTTTAAAATCAGCTTTCATTTTGTCCAGCACTTTATCGGTTATATCCAGTTTTTTATTGGCATAAACAACACCATCACTAAGAACCAGGCTGTATTTATCCTTTTTAGCAATTTTGGTAATAATAGCGCGGATTGATTTCTGTAATTTTGCCAGTTCCTTATTACGCATCGTAGAAATCTCCTGCGTTAACATCATTTCCTTCTGTTTTAATATCTGTATTTTGCGAATGATTTTCTTTTTCATGTCATTGAGTTTATCTTCTGTCATGACAAGTTCATTACGTTTGTATTTTTCCTGTAATGCCTGTAGGTCTTTCTCCATTTTTTTCAGCTCATCACGTTTTGGACCGAACTTCTCCAACATACGGGTATTCACCGCTTCTACCTGAGGGGCTTTTGTCAGAATACGTTCCACACTGACAACGCCAATTTTAAGTCCGCCAGCTATCGCAGAACCTGTTACACACATCATAAATAAACCAATTAATACTATTTTTTTCACTTGAATTATCTCCTCAGAAGTAAGAACCAATACTAAACTGGAATGCCCGTAAATCATCACCCGGACGACTATTTAATGTTTTTGCCCAACTAAACCGAAGTGGGCCAATGGGGGAAATCCATACTAGCGACACCCCGGTAGATGTTCTCAACTGACTGGCCTGAAAACCAGGGGCAGTTGAATTATACGTCGGTTTATTGTCAAGAAAGACGTTACCAACATCAAAAAATGTACTTAAGCGCAAAGAACTGGGCGGTTTATCCATAAATGGTATAGGAAATATGTAATCAATACCACCCGTTATACGTAAATTTCCGCCTATGGGTAAGCCGGTATCTTTATCCCTTGGCCCCAGTGAATTGTCATTATAACCGCGCACTGTACGAATACCACCAGCATAATACCGTTCGAAGAAAGGCAATTCACTGTTTTTTCCATAGCCATTACCATAAGCAATGTTTGAACGTAATAGCAAGGTGGTTCTGGCTGATACCGGAACATAACCCTTACCAATATAGGTTAGTTTATAATATTCCAGCCCACTACCCGGAATGGTCATATTGCCAGCCAGTGTATGTTCCACGCCTTTGGTCGCAAATATGGTGCGGTTACGTGTGTCATGGACATAACTGGCATTAACCGTCAGACTATTAAATTTACTACCGTTTTTATTGATAAATTCAAGTACGTCATTCGATGGGTTATATAATGATGATGTAATATCCATATAACTATAGCCATAGCCCAGCTGCAGGGTATCATATTCGCTCAATGGAATACCATAACTGATATTTACATCGCCCGAACTTGTCTGGAAATTATTAATCAATTCCTGACTTGCGTTTCTGTTACGATACGATGCACTGAGAGTACGGCTGACACCATCCAGTGTGTAATAAGGGTTGGTATAGGCAGCACTGTAAATGGTATTAGCTCTGTCATTATTTATATTAAGTGATAGCCGTTTTCCCGTTCCGAATAAATTCTCCTGTGACAGACCGACATTAAACAGCAAGCCCTGCGTCTGTGAAAAACCTGCACCAATATTAAAGCTACCAGCAAGTTTTTCGGTGAGGTCAACTTTCAGGTCTACCTGATTATTAGTACCCGGTACGGGTACTGTTTCAATCTTTACTGATTGTACATAGGGTAAACGTTGAATACGAATTTTAGAGCGTGCCAGTTTATCACTGGCCAGAATTGAACCTTCCATGAGACGTAATTCACGACGAAAAACTTCATCGTCAGTCGTATCATTTCCATGGATTTCAATATGCCTTACATAAACTTTCTCACCTGGTATCACCTGGTAGATTAAAGCAACTGTTTTCTTTTTATCATTAACAACTGGAATGATTTTCACTTTTGCAAACGCATAACCAATACGACCCATTGAATCTTCAAGATTTTTCTGAGATCGCGTCATTAAACTACGTGAGAAAATCATACCCGGTGCAGTTAAAATCTGTGCTTCCATTATTTTACGATTAAGTACCATTTCTCCCGTCAGTTTACTGGATGAAATTTTGTAGCGGCCGCCCTCCGTAATATTAATGGTGATATATATATCCTGTTTATCTGGTGTAATTGATACCAGCGTAGAATCAATAGAGAACTTTACATAGCCACGGTTTAGATAATAAGAACGTAGTGTTTCCAGGTCGGCATTTAACTTTGGCTTGGAATATTTATCAGAGGAAGAAAAAAAGGATAATACGCCCGGGATACCTAACTGCATTTGTTCCAACAGAGTTTTATCGCTAAATACTTTATTGCCAATAATATTAATATGTTTAATAAGGGCAGCTTTTCCTTCTGAAATAGTAATATCAATATCAACACGATTCTGGTTAAGATCTGTAACTTTAGTCTTTATTTTTACACCATATTTTCCCCGACTGAAATAAACACGTTGCAGTTCCTGAGAAAGTTTTTCCATCAGTGAACGATTAAAAATACGTCCTTTGACGACCCCTATGCCCTGCAGGGCCTTTTTTAGCGCATCATCATCTATATCAGAATTTCCGGTAAAAGTAACATCAGCAATAGATGGTCGCTCTTTTACTTTGACAATCAGAACATTGCCATCACGAAATAACTTTACATCGGTAAAAAAACCGGTTTTATACAGTTCACTGATAGAAAATATCACCTGTTTCTCATCGATGGGATCACCTACCGCAACCGGCAGATAATTTAACAGGGTACCATCAGATAGACGCTGCAAACCTTCAATTTTTATTTTACTGAGAATAAAAGTGTCCGCATTACTGTCAGCATAAGTAACATGTACAAATAGTAATGATAAGAATAAACAAACGACGACAGAAATTTTATGCATACAGCTAACCAATTTCACCATTTCACTGTATTAACCGTTGTATATCATTAAAGATAGCTATACCCATAAGCAAAGCTAAAATAGTCATCCCTATCTGTTGACCGCGTAACTCAAATGCCGGTGAAACCGGTGAACCTTTTATTATTTCTATCAGGTAATTAAACAGATGACCTCCATCAAGCATAGGGATGGGTAACAAATTAAGTACACCAAGGCTTACCGAAATAACGGCAAGAAAGGATAAAAAGGAGCCCAGACCAATGGAGGCACTAATACCTGCATAGGTAGCAATGGTAATAGGGCCGGATATATTTGACAGTGCAGCTTCACCGGTTACCATTTTCCACAGAACCCGCAGCGTTAATGCGGACATATCCCAGGTTTTACTCATTGCATGACCCATCGCATCAATCGGGCCATATTGTATATGTCTTGTCAACTGCGCACGTAATGATTCAGGTATATTCTGATAAGCACCAATAAAGCCCTGTTTTTCCCCGGCTTGCTTACGCTCACTCGGAGTAATGGTTAATGTCATCAGGTAGCTGTGGCGTTCGATGCTAAATATCATCCTCTGCAAAGGTTTCTTTTTAATCAGGCTGACCAGTTGACTCCAGTCCGTAACAGACTTTTTGTCTACCCTCAATATTTTGTCGCCTTTTTGCAAACCCGCTTTTTCTGCCGGACTGCCTTTTATTACACCACCGATTTCTGCAGCCAGTTTTGGCCACCACTGGTGGAAGCCCAGATGTGCAAGAACATCCCCCTTATGAGCCAGCAAAGCCTGTTTGCCAAGATGCAGGGTTCTTTCCTGTTTCTGTCCCGAACGGGTCAGAACACGTACTGATACATTGCCACCATTAAGTCCTTTATCAAGTAGTGCAAGTCGAAAATTATTCCATGAATTGACTGATTCCCCGGCAACCCTCAATATTTCATCGTGGTTTTTAAAACCGGACTGGGCAGCGATGGAGCCCTTATCCAACTGTCCAACCAGTGGACGGTCAACGGTAAAGCCCATCAAAAAAACAATCCAGTAAAATAGAATAGCAAGAATAAAATTAAAGATTGGTCCAGCGGCAACAATGGCAATACGCCGGAATATCGGCTGTGTATTAAATGCACGTGATCGTTCTTTTTCTGGAACATCACTTTCGTTTTCATCCAGCATCTTCACATAACCACCCAACGGGATGGCCGCCAGTGCGTATTCTATTTCATCCCCTTCTGGCGTAGTTCGTCTCCAGATATAAAAAGGTTTGCCGAAACCAATAGAAAATCGCAGTACTTTTACCCCGGCTCTACGCGCAACCCAGTAATGGCCAAATTCATGGAAAGTTACCAGCACACCAATGGCAACTATAAAAAAGAAAAGATTATGCAGGACACTCATTATTAGATTGTATCAATATCGTATGGATGATGTTCAATGGAATTAAGTTGTTTTTGCTAAGTACTCTTATCCGAAAAAACAGAGGAAACCTGTATTATCGGCATTACTCTTAATCAGTGGTGTTTCAAAATACATTCCTCAGCTATTATTCGCGCTGCTCGATCAGCACTCAGAATCGAATCCAGTGAGCTAATATCAGTAATAATGGTTGAATCTACCAGCGTTTCTTCAACCACTTTTGCTATTGATGTAAAAGCAATACGCGAATTCAGAAATGCTGCAACAGCAATTTCATTGGCAGCATTTAGTACAATTGTTGCACTCCCACCTGTTTTTATCGCTTCATAACACAGGCGTAAGCATGGGAATCTAGCTAAATCCGGTTGCTCAAATTCCAGTTTTCCTACTGCAAAAATATCTAACGGTGCAACCCCCGATTCAATACGATCCGGCCATGCCAGCGCATTGGCAATAGGCGTTCGCATATCTGGATTACCCAACTGTGCCAGTACTGATCCATCATTATAGCTGACCATAGAATGAATAATACTTTGAGGATGAATTACCACCTCTATATTTTCAATTTCAATACCAAACAACCAGTATGCCTCAATTAATTCCAGCCCTTTATTCATCATGGTAGCTGAATCTACCGAGATTTTTTTACCCATATTCCAGTTTGGATGAGCAATTGCCTGTTCCGGTGTAACCTTTTCCAGGGTTTCAAGCGGGCATGTTCGAAACGGCCCGCCGCTGGCTGTTAACAGCAGTTTCTGTACACCCTTATCATGTTTTAACAGGATATTATTATCACAGCCATCGGGAAGACATTGAAAAATGGCATTATGTTCGCTATCTACAGGTAATAATTTTGCCTGATGATGTGCAACGCTGTCCATAAATAACTGGCCAGACATAACCAGTGCTTCCTTATTAGCCAGTAGTATCCGTTTACCTGCACCTGCTGCGGCCAGTGTTGGTAGTAATCCCGCTGCACCAACAATAGCAGCCACCACGCAATCAACAGCTATATCACTGGCAACTTCTTCCAGGGCAGCCTGACCATATAAAACATTAGTGGATAAACCACGAGAAAATAGCCGTTGTTCAAGCTGTTCAGCTTTGCTTTCATCGACGATAACCGCAAACAGAGGCTGGTACTGTATGCACTGCTGTTCCAGTAGATCGACATTATTGTTCGCTGTTAATGCAAATATCTTATACTTCTCAGAGTGCCGGGAAATTACATCTAGCGTGCTGACACCAATGCTACCGGTTGATCCAAGTATGGTAATAGATTGTTTCATACAAATATCGGACTGATTAACCAGTGAAATCCAACAGCAAAAACCGGCATAGCTGCCAGAACACTGTCAATACGATCCAGTATGCCGCCATGACCTGGAAGAATATGCCCACTGTCTTTCATGCCTGCTTCACGTTTAAGAAAACTGATATAAAGATCACCGTTAACAGAAATAATCGTCAGAATCAGTGATAGTAAAATTAACAGTATTGCATCCTCACGCATCATGTCAAATAAGAAACTGGCGATCAATGTGTACACCATCGTTGCAAGCAGGGCGCCATATAAACCTTCTTTCGTTTTGCCAGGGCTAATATACGGGGAAAGCTTATTTTTACCAAAACGTTTACCACTGAAATAAGCCCCAATATCTGCCACCCATACCAGAGCCAGGCTATACATTAACCACCACTGTCCTTCTGGCATACTATGAACCAGATGCATTGCCAGAAAAGCAGCAGGAATAATAATAACCGCAATAAAAAGTTTTTCAGGCTGCCAACCCGTTATACCGGTACGTGGACGAGCCCGTTTCAGATAATAGCTCAAACTGAACCACCAGATAACAGCTGCATAAATCAACCACACGGCATAGGCAGGAAAGCGCTGTAATATCAGCCACGGGATAAAAGCAATAAGCAACGCATAAGAATAACGTGCAACTAATTTCTCTACACCGGACAGCCTTGCCCATTCGAAGCCGGCAATAAAAATAACCACGGTAATCATGCCATCAAAAATTCGTGTTGGCTGGAACAGGATAATCCAGACAACCAGTACGGCCAGTGGAATAGCTGTCAGTATCCGTTGTAACAACATTATACAGACTCCTGTGCCGAATCTGATTGTGGTAACAGTTTATTTGCCCCATCTGTTTCATTATGATCTGTTTTATTATGGTCTATTTCATCCTGATCCATTTTGGTTAGTTGCTCGGTGATTTTGCCAAAACGTCGCTGACGAGTCTGATACCAGTCAATGGCACACTGAAATTCATTATCACCAAAATCCGGCCACAATATATCGGAAAAATACAGTTCAGTATATGCCAGTTGCCACAATAGAAAATTACTAATCCGGCATTCCCCACCAGTTCGAATAAATAGATCTGGTTCTGGCAACTCTGCCATACTTAATCTGGATGTGAACCATTCTTCACTAATTGCATCTACCGTTATTTCACCATGCTGCAGCTGAATGAATAGCTGGCGAGCCGCATTAAGGATATCCCACCGTCCCCCGTAGTCAACCGCAATAGTAAGCACAAGACCGGTATTCGACTCTGTCAGTGTTTCAGATTCTTTAATAGCCGTCTGTAATTTCTGAGAAAAATGATTGCGGTCACCGATAAACTGCACCTTAATATTCTGTTTATGTAATTTTTTTACCTCTGCTGACAGTGTGGTAACAAAAAGTAACATCAGACTACTAACTTCAGCTTCCGGACGTTTCCAGTTTTCACTACTGAAGGCAAAAATGGTTAATGCCCTAATATTTAAACTCACACAGTTCTGTACTATTCTCCGCGTGGCATTCACGCCGGATTTATGTCCCGCAATACGAGGTAAATGTCTTTTTTTTGCCCAGCGACCATTTCCGTCCATTACTACCGCAATATGTCGTGGATTTTGCGTTTTACTCATCGTCATTTAGAAATGCTTTAAATTTCCATTAATTCTTTTTCTTTCACTGCAATCGTTTCATCAATCGCTGCAACAAACCGGTCGGTTAATTTTTGTACCTTATCTTCAGCATGATGATTCTCATCTTCTGAAATTTCCTTTTCTTTTAGCAGAGATTTAAAATCACCATTTGCATCACGCCGGATATTACGTACCGCAACCTTTGCAGCTTCAGCTTCCCCTTTAACCACTTTAACCAGTTCACGGCGGCGTTCTTCAGTTAAAGGTGGCATTGGGATACGGATAAGCATACCAGCCGTTGATGGGTTCAGGCCCAAACCGGAATTCATAATAGCTTTTTCCACAACGGAGACCATCTGTTTTTCCCATGGCGCAACGGCAAGGGTACGTGAATCTTCAACGGTTACATTTGCCACCTGGCTGATTGGCGTTTCCGCCCCATAATAATCAACCGAAACTTGATCAAGCAAACTTGGATGTGCCCGCCCGGTACGAATTTTGGTTAATTCTATACGCAATGATTCAACTGTTTTCCCCATACGTACTTCTGTATCTTCGGTTATTTCATCAATCATTTACTTTTCCCCATCACAACAGTTGTACCAATAGAGGCATCTTTCATTGCAGCAGGCAATGCACCCACATCATTGAGATTAAATACCCGCAATGGCATCTTGTTTTCCCGACATAAAATCATGGCAGTCATGTCCATCACTGCCAGATTTTTTTCCAGAACCTCATCAACGCTTAAGGTTTTATAACGTATAGCGTCCGGGTTTTTCATCGGGTCAGAATCATAAACACCGTTAACCCTGGTTGCTTTTAGTACACAATCCGCTTCAATTTCGATTGCACGTAAACAACCAGCTGTATCGGTAGTAAAAAAAGGATTACCTGTTCCGGCTGCAAAAATAACAACATGATTACGTTCCAGGTATTCGTTTGCTTTACGTAGTGAATAATTTTCACACATACGATCAATCGCCACCGCCGACATAAGCTGGCAACCAATTCCCTGTTTTTCAATGGCATCCTGCATGGCAATGCTGTTCATAACAGTTGCCAACATTCCCATATGGTCACCAGAAACACGATTAATCCCTGATTTCACTAATCCGGCACCACGAAATATATTCCCACCGCCAATTACCAGCGCCACCTGTACGCCCATACGGTTTACTTCAGCTACTTCACTGGCAACACGTGTCAGAATAAGTGAATCAATACCAAAATCAAGCCCTCCCATAAGAGCCTCACCACTTAACTTTAACAGTACACGTTTATATATTTCTGTCATACTTTCCCTTCTCTTTTATCATACCCAATCAGGTGGAACATAAAAATACCCTGAACATCCTGTATATACAAAAAACCGGGAGAAATCCCCGGCTTTTTATTTTATTACTCTGTCACATAGTAATGGCTTCGTCAGTATTTTAACCATTTACCTGTGCCATAACTTCCTCGGCAAAGTTTTCCTGTTTTTTCTCAATACCTTCGCCTACTTCATAACGCACAAAACCGTTAATCGCAGCATCAGCATCAGACAACAGTACCTGAATAGTTTTATCCGGATCCTTAACGAAAGACTGACCCAACAGGGTAATTTCCGCCAGGTATTTACGAATACGACCGGTAAGCATTTTTTCCACAATATTGGCCGGTTTACCACTTTCCAGTGCCTGTGCACGAAGGATTTCCTTTTCTTTTTCCAGTACATCGGTCGGCACATCTTCTTCACTGATACAAAGCGGGCTGCTAGCAGCAATATGCATAGCAACATCTTTAATTAATTTTGCACCGTCTTCACTGTTATCAGCCAGGAGCATATCAACCAGTACACCAATCCGTGTACCATGTGAATAACTACCAAAAGTTCCATTTTCCGTTTGTAAAATCTGGAAGCGGCGTAGCTGGATATTCTCACCAATTTTAGCCACCATTGCCTGGCGTATATTTTCAATGCTTGCATCCGAACCAGACAGGGTCATTGCAGATAAGGCGACTATATCAGCTGGTTTATTAGCCAGTGCTGTTTTTGCTGTGGCACTAACAAATTCCATAAATTCATCACCACCGGAAACGAAATCCGTCTCACAGTTCATTTCCAGTACTACGGCAGACTTACCATCTTCACTTACTTCAATCGCAACACGTCCTTCCGCAGCAACACGGCTCGATTTCTTATCGGCTTTTGCTAACCCCGCTTTACGCATGTTTTCAATAGCCACATCAATATTACCTTCTGCTTCCTGCAGCGCTTTTTTACATTCCATCATACCTGAGCCGGTACGCTCACGTAGCTCTTTTACCATACTTGCTGTAATTTGCATCACAGTAACCTCTTAACCTGTTATATCAAAACTATTATATCAAAAATAGAAACTATTCATCCATTCTAAGGAATCAGAAAGATTATTTCTCTTCCTCTGCCTCAGCCACTTTTTTCTTTACTGAAGCTTTCTTTTTTACCGCTGCTTTTTTTACTACTTTCTTTTCAGCGTCCGCTTCTGTTACCGGTGTCGCATCCTGCGCTGATTCTACTTCGACCGACTCAGTTTCTGTTTCGGCAGTCTTTTCTTTTACTACTGCCTTTTTCTTTGCTGCAATTTTTTTCGGGGCCTCTGTTTCGGCATTGTTGCGTTGCAATACTGCTGCTGCACGACCTTCGATAACGGCATCAGCAACGCCTTCTGTATAAAGCTGTATAGCTTTTATTGCATCATCATTACCGGGAATAATATAGTCCACACCATCAGGAGAATGATTAGTATCGACAACACCAAAGACAGGAATACCCAGTGTGTTGGCTTCCTGTACTGCAATACTTTCGTGGCCAACATCTATTACAAAAACCGCACCCGGCAGCCCTTTCATATCCTTAATACCACCTAGAACTTTTTCTTTTTTCTCCATTTCACGGGTTAACATTAACTGTTCTTTTTTATTCAGTCGATCAAAACTACCGTTTTCTGCCATTTCTTCCAGTTCTTTTAAACGCTGAACAGACTGACGAATTGTTTTATAGTTTGTTAGCATACCGCCCAACCAGCGATGACTCACGTATGGCATACCACAACGACTGGCTTCTTCAGCGATAATTTTACGTGCCGCACGTTTTGTTCCAACAAATAAAATACTGCTTCGATTGGCTGCAATTTTACCGATAGCATTCAATGCTTCATTATAAAGTGGCAGCGTTTTTTCCAGATTAATGATGTGAATTTTATTTCGTGCTCCAAAAATGTACTCGGACATCATTGGGTTCCAGAAACGGGTTTGGTGACCAAAATGTACGCCTGCCTCAAGCATCAGACGCATAGAAATGTTAGACATTGGTAGTACTCCTCATTAGGGGTTAAGCCTCCATATACCCCATAGTAATAACCACCCGGCAATTTTTTTAGCCGAATAGCACCCAATTAGTATGTGACCGGTATATGTGCGTATTTAAATAAGATATAGTTGTTACCTGTTTCTGAGACAATTTCAGAAACGCTGCAGGTACAACGCTATCACTTGTTACAGTCAGGTTTTCCTGACGCGGGCGATTTATATCATAAAACACGAATAATCACAACGTTGAAAAGTTGGCCGCTCATAACATAATACACACAACCAATTGATTTTATTAA
>CAYXNL010000024.1:0-32281 GCA_964466455.1 uncultured Thiotrichaceae bacterium | reverse complement strand
TTTCTTTATTATTATATTTCTCAAGAAATTCACGAATGGCTGAACGACTGGTAATCTGTCTGGCCGTCTCTCTGGCCTCCTGCAGAAACTGCTCAACCATCATCGCTCTGGTTTGAACCTCAAAGACAAGCCGGTTAGTCTGTAGTGTTTTAAGTTGATTGTATAATGGCCAGATACTTATTACTGCAACACTCAGGCAGGACAGGAGCAATCCAGCAGATGCTGCAATAAGTAACTTTTTTTTAAAATGCTCGCTAAAATTATTAGTCATGAATGTTTTATCACCGCTCTACCACCGTCACCGTTTGAAGACTCAAACTCTAAACAGGCAGTAATACTATATCACCTGGATAATAATAGTATATCCCCTATGTTTTATATGTTTTAACGCGTTTAAAAAACCCTTCTGCCCCCCCGAGCCATTACTCTTTATCAAAGATTGATACACGGTATTTCACTGGTGGCAAACCAGTCCATTTCTTGAAGGCGCGGGAGAACGCGCTTTGTTCTGAAAAACCGATTAAGAAGGCAATGTCCGTCATTCGGTTCGTCGGGTCCTTAATGTATTGTAACGCGACCATTTTACGGACACTATCGAGGATACTGCGAAAGCAGGTATTCTTTTCTTTTAATTTTCTCTGTAAACTACGTTCACTCATATTCAGTTTGCATGCAATCATCGCATCGGTCACTTTACCATCGGGTAAATGGTCAATAATGATAGATTTTATCTGCTCGATTAAATCACCTTTTTTTACCTCAATAAGATACTTCATCAATATCTCATCATGTATCAGCGCCAGTTGTCGATTGGCCGTATCGAGAGGCTTATCAACATCTTTTATCGCAAAGGTAATACTGCAGGTATCTGTATCAAACTGGATTTCACTCTGGAAATGCCGTTCCATACTGCCTGCACAGTGCGGGCGGCTGTGCGGTAATCTGACTTCTGTTGGCCGAAGTTCACCCCCATAATTAAACCGGCACATATGCAAAATAATAGAAAGCACCAGGTCTGTCTGCTCAGCCAGCACCATGGTCGTTTTCTCGGTTTCAAACGCCAGCCGCAGCCCTTTTGTGGTTTCGCTCAGGTTAAAATACAGGTCTTCCGAAACAACATGACTGTAGCGAATAACCCGTTTTAACGCAGTACGCAGGGATGAACTCACCAGCCAGGCATAACCCAGCGCACCCAGTTGTGACGGGTGCCAGTAATGGTCCATTTTAATACCCATACACGGGTCATTGATCTGCGCCAGCGCATACTGCCAGAGCCTGTCGACACTGGCAACCGGAATACGGGCATTAGCCGTGCGCAGCAAGGCTGGACTGATACCGGCTTTCAGGTAAAGGGGTTTTGGATCTATCCCGGTTTCTTCAAGATATTTCCATAACAGTCCGGTTGTTGCTGCAAATTGTGTAAGTTTCATACCTTAATGAGCCTTCCTGAGTCAATTCATCTGGGGCAATCCATCCTGGCTAATGCATCGTTAGTGAATGCTGATCACCCATTGATCTCCTGCTTTGCCTTTTTTATTGCCTGCTTCACCTGCTCGGGTGCGGTACCTCCAATATGATTTCTTGCTGCCACCGAACCTTCCAGGGTCAATACATCAAACACATCGCGGCTAATACTACTGGAAAACTGCTGTAATTCCTCCAGCGTCAACTCACTTAGATCTTTGCCTTCCGCCACCCCTTTTGCGACAGCTTTGCCGACAATTTCATGTGCATCACGAAAGGGTATCTGTTTTCTGACCAGATAATCGGCAAGATCCGTCGCGGTTGAAAACCCCTGTTTGGCTGCGGCATACATATTGCGGTGTTTGCAGATAATGGCCGGGACCATATCGCCAAAGGCCCGCAAACAACCAAGCACCGTATCAACACTATCGAACAGGGGTTCCTTATCTTCCTGATTGTCCTTGTTATAAGCCAGTGGCTGTGACTTCATCAGTGTTAACAGGCTAATCAGATGGCCATTTATACGGCCGGTTTTTCCTCGCACCAGTTCCGGTACGTCCGGGTTTTTTTTCTGTGGCATAATTGATGAACCAGTACAGAAACGATCAGGCAGCTCAATAAAATTAAACTGCGCCGAGACCCATAGCACCATCTCCTCCGCCATGCGTGACAGATGAGTGATCAAGATGGCCGAGGCCGCGCAGAACTCTATGGCAAAATCCCGATCACTCACTGCATCCAGTGAATTTTGCGCCGGTGCAGAAAAACCCAGCTCGGTTGCGGTAAATTCACGATCGACAGGATAACTGGTTCCAGCCAGTGCGGCGGCACCTAATGGTGAAATATTCATGCGTTCACTACAATCGGCAAAACGGCTGGCATCGCGCTTTAACATTTCAAACCAGGCCATCATATGGTGGCCGAATGTAATCGGTTGGGCGACCTGTAAATGGGTAAATCCGGGCATAATAGTTGCCGCTTCACGCTCGGCAAGCCCAAGCAACCCCAACTGAAAACGTTTTATTTCTGCGATAATAAAACCGATCTGCTCACGCAGATATAAACGGATATCGGTTGCCACCTGATCGTTTCGTGAACGTCCGGTATGCAGGCGTTTACCCGCATCACCGACCAGTTCGGTGAGCCGTGCCTCAATATTCATATGCAGGTCTTCCCGCGCTATCGACCAGTTGAAAACCCCTTGTTCAATTTCCTCTTTAATAGTATCCAGCCCTTGCAAAATCACCTTCAGGTCATCATCACTTAGCACGCCTATTCTTTGCAACATACGGGCATGGGCGCGCGAACCCTGGATATCCTGTCGATACATACGCTGGTCAAACGTTACCGATGCCGTAAACGCTTCCACAAAGGCATCGGTCTGTTCACTAAAACGCCCGCCCCAGGAGGTATTGACGGTATTTTTATCTGCGGGGGAACCGACTTTACTATTTTTTTTGTCTGTCATTTTTCTAATCTGCATGAAATTTTTTTGCAGTATATCAAACCCCTGCCTTGCAATCTCTGTCAACTGGTCTATTTATTCTAAATGACTGAAAAATCAGAAAATAATACGGTTAATATAGAACAGGGTCTGTTGCCTGATTTTTGCGATGTGCGGGTTTTATTTATCCTTGTCTTACTTACTGAACTACTGGCTCTGGTTCTATCTATGGCTGTACCCGGAAATCTGTACCGTTTCTGGGACTACCTGGCTTTTGTTTCTATGTTAATGCAGTGGATCGCGCTGGTAAATGCCGCTTTATTGTGTCCGTTGCGACAACCATTGAACCGAATGACGGATAGTATTGCTATTGCTCTTATTTTCAGCATTATGTTATCGGTTAGCCTGCTCATTGGCTGGCTGAGTATTAAACTGGACACACACCTGCTCTATACAATCGCCAGCGGTAACGTTAAACAGCTGGATCAAACCTTTTTATTCCGTATTATGGCGATAAGCGCCGCCGTTTATGCGGTGGTGTTACGCTATTTTTATATTCAACGACAATGGCGACGGAATATCGCGGCACAGGCTAAAGCTGAAATTCAGGCCCTGCGCGCCCGTATTCGTCCTCATTTCCTGTTCAACAGCATGAACACCATCGCCAGCCTTATTGCTATCTCACCACAAACAGCGGAAACCGCCATTGAGGATCTGTCTGACTTATTTCGCGCCAGCCTGAGCGAGCGCAATATGAATACCGTGGAAGATGAGCTGCAATTAACCAGAAGTTATCTCAATATTGAAAAATTACGTCTGGGTAACCGGCTACAGATCGTATGGAATACTGACAACTCATTGAAAGATATGACAATTCCAGCCCTGTGTATTCAGCCACTGGTAGAAAATGCGATTTATCATGGTATTGAACCTTTGCCAGAAGGTGGAAAAATTCTGCTTTCTACGCTAAAAAAGGGGGGGCATCTGGTTATTTCTGTACATAACCCCCGTGGGCAGCTTACTTCCCGGCAATACCATAAAGGGAACCAGATGGCACAAAATAATATTAAACAACGACTGTTTCTTGTCTATGGCAAAACGGCCGTATTTAAAATAAATGACACCAAAGAAACCTATACCGTTACATTAAAAATACCACTGGCTGAAACCGAAAAATAAACCCGGCAACCAGAAAACTTATCACTTTGGATGTTAACAAAAATGAATGTGTTAATTGTTGATGATGAACAGCTTGCCCGTCAGCGGCTACGAAAAATGATAACCAGTGTCGCTGGATATACGATTATTACAGAAGCAGAAACCGGGGAGGATGCTTTACGAAAATCTCAGCTAACACAACCCGATGTCGTATTAATGGATATTCGTATGCCGGGCATGGATGGTATTGAAGCGGCGGCCTGTATTAACAAAATGGACAACCCACCCGCTATTATTTTTACTACTGCCTACAGTGACCACGCCCTTGATGCCTTTGAAACCCACGCTGTTGACTATCTGGTGAAACCAATCAAACAACACCGTCTGGAAAAAGCCCTGCAGGCGGCCAGAAGAATCAACAAAGCTCAAATTTCTCAATTACAACAACAGCAAATAACAGCCGTTCGATCCAGTATCTGTATTAAAATCCGTGGCTCACTGGAGCTGATTCCAGTTGATGAAATTCTGTATTTCAAGGCTGATCAGAAATATGTCACGTTACGCACCGATGAACACGAGTACCTGATTGAAGAGCCCCTGAAAGATCTCGAAGAGGAATTTAGCCATCTGTTCGTCCGTATTCACCGCAACGCACTGGTTGCTGAAAATGCCATTCATGGTCTGGTAAAAGCGGCTGGGGGCCATCATTGTATTGGTTTCAGGGATGTTGACGACCAACTGGAAATCAGTCGTCGGCATCTTCCTGCTATACGAAAGAAATTTAAACAGAAAAAAGCTGGGAACTAAATATTACTGTAAATTATGCCTCAGGATATATCTGCTATTATCCTGACCCGTTACATGATGAGCTATTAAAATGCCGGCCTTAGTCAATCGAAACATTCTGGTAACCCGCCCACAGGGGCGGGCAGATAAACTCTGTCAGCTAATTAATGATGCCGGTGGCCGAGCCATACACTATCCGGTAATAGAAATTCTGCCGCCACTGGATAATCGTAGCCTGCTTAATATTAAAGAATATCTATACCAGTATGATATTGCCGTTTTTATCAGCCCTACCGCCGTACTACAGACTGCTAATCTGCTGCCATTATTCCCCGAACATCTACAGGTAGCTGCGATTGGCAGTAAAACTGCCAGTATGCTGGAGGACCACTATATCCCGGTAACCATTCAGACAGACGGTCATAATAGCGAATCCCTGCTAACCCATCCTGCCTTGCAGGCACCAGCAGTTACCAATATGAAAATTCTTATTTTCCGGGGGGAGGGGGGTCGCGCTTTTTTGGGTAACAGTTTAATTCATCGTGGCGCGCAGGTTCGTTATGTTGAAAGCTACCGGCGTGCACTACCCGTAGCGGCGGAACCATCCACTAACACTCTTAAACAACTTGACGCCATCACTATCAGCAGTAATGAAGGGCTGGATAATTTAATGTTGCTAGTAAAGAACCCGGATATCATTCTAAATATTCCGGTTATTGTTGCTTCGGACAAGACCGTTACCAATGCCTGTTCATACGGTTTCAACCACGTTCATCTGGCAGAAAATGCCACCGATGAAGCCTGTTTTGCACAACTGCGGACACTTTTTTATCATCATGATATATAACTCTCCACCAATTATTACTGAAACAGATAAAAGGACACTTATTGTTCAAGACCGTCAGCCGCAGGGATGCGGGTGTCGAGCTTACATGGAAGTATTGACAGCGTGTCTTGAACAATAAGTATCCTTTTCATCTATCCCGTTAGTATGTACAATCAGAGTTTCTTCCTGATTTCATTTACGCTAATCTTATAAGCAGGTGATCTGCAAATAGAGACAGGGCACCCCTGGAAAGGCGTTAACTCCCGGAAAATGAAAATGAATCGATTTCTTTATGTAAGCCTGATTACCGTTATTACCGTTATCGGTTTTACCATGTACAACCATCATGATCTCGGTTCCATTTCTGTCCAGTTTGCCAGTTTCAACTTTGAAACCAATCTGGTGGTGCTTGGTGCGGCTATACTATCCGCCCTGTTTGTTGTGGTACTTATCATCAAAATCTTCCGTCTGTTCCGGTCATTTTTAAATACCCTGTTTGGTCAGCGCAAACCCCGTCTGCAACGAAAAGTCCGGGCACAGTTAAAACAGGGGCTACTTGAGCACATGGAAGGTAAATTTGTACAGGCAGAAAAAACCCTGCTTAGCCATATCCATCATAGTGAAAATCCGCTACTGGCCTATATGACGGCAGCAAATGCCGCACATAACAGCGGTGCGCCGGAGCGCCGGGACAACTATTTACGGAAAGCCCTTGAGTCTTCACCAGAAGCAGAGCTTGCCATTGGCATCACCCAGGCACAATTACAACTGGAACACCATCAAAATGAGCAGGCCCTTGCCACCCTGCAGCAACTTCATCACCATACCCCCGGACATTTTTTTATTCTCCAGTTGCTTGCCAGTACCTACCTTACACTTGAAGACTGGCATAAGCTGTCACAACTTATGCCCGAACTGAAAAAACACGGGCAACTTTCTGCCGAGAATATTCTTCAATATGAAATCGCTATTACTCGTGGACAGCTAAGTAATATTA
This sequence comes from uncultured Thiotrichaceae bacterium, assembly GCA_964466455.1. Taxonomy (GTDB): domain Bacteria; phylum Pseudomonadota; class Gammaproteobacteria; order SZUA-229; family SZUA-229; genus S010-25. Next base: position 25,606 of record CAYXNL010000024.1, on the reverse strand, counting down.
CCCGGAGTAATGATCCTGCCATGCTGCAGGATACCTGGCAAAAAATCAGTAAATCATTACAGCATCTGCCCGCCATTATTGAACATTATGCGCGCTGTCTGATAGAGCTGAACGATGCCGCTGGTGCGGAAAAAATATTGCGAAATTATTTAAATAATAACTGGCACCGCTCCACTATAAAGCTTTATGCTAACGTTGATGCCCCGGTAAATAACAAAACACTGGATATTGTTGAAAAATGGCTAAAAGTTCATCCGCAAAATATCTATCTGTTACAGGCCGCAGGTAAAGTCTGCCTTCATCTGTCTTTATGGGGTAAAGCCAGAAATTATTTTGAAGCCTGTCTTGCCATTCACCCCTTGCCAGAAACCTGCCTCCAACTAGCTCGCCTGCTGGAAGAAAAAATGCACGATAGCGAAACCGCTGCAGGTTATTATCGCCAGGGTCTGAATTTACTGGCGGGTAACGATAAACACTCTCCCGTTAATAACGTATCGCAACCTGTTTTAGCGAATGGCGAGACCCCGGTATTAAAAATTGTAACCAGGTAAAAACCTTTACCCTTTTTTATCCTGACTCTGTACTATGATACGGAGCCCGTCCCTTACCCATACTGCCCTGGCGGGTGACTCTTCCAGTAAACAAGCAATAAAAAACCACACAACATACCGCCAAGATGAGCGAAGTGTGCCACACCCGCCTCCGTACCGGTAACACCGAACCAGAGCTCAACTGCACCATAAATAATAACAAACCACTTTGCTTTAATTGGCATTGGAGGAATTAATAAAATTAATACCCGATCAGGAAACAACATGCCAAAAGCAAGTAATACACCAAACACGCCGCCACTTGCACCAATTGTTGGATAATAGTTACCTGCCATGCTGGTAACAAAAAGCTGTGTTATCCCTGCACCAAGCAGGCAGACAAAATAATAAATCGCAAACGTCCTTGATCCCCACCGGTTTTCCAGGCTCACCCCAAATAACCAGAGCGCATACATATTCAGGAACAGATGCATCACCCCGCCATGCAGAAAACCATAACTGATTAACTGCCAGGGCATAAACTCATGTACATTCGCCGTCTGCATTAATATGCGCTCGGGTACTAATGGCCAGAGTGCAAAATTACCGAGCAGGAAGTTAGCAAAAAACTGTTCCAGTATAAAAATACCACCATTAAAAATTAACAGAAGCTTTATTACCGGGGGCAGTAAGGAATATTGATATCGTACACCTGTCATAGACTTTTTCTTTTTTACGCTTCTCTTACCGCATTATTTTTATAGCAGGGCTCTGGTTTTACAGCTATCTCTTTCTGCTTCAAACTGGAAGGTAGTATGATTAATTTCAAACCGGTCATGTAATAATTTTTCAAGTTGTTCTCTTAGTGTCGATACCCGACTGACCAACTGGTCATTAACTATTATATGCCCTTCAAAATGAACATCTGTTTCTGATACCGCCCATAAATGAATATGGTGCACACCACTGATACCATTCAGTTCACGAATAACCTGTCTAATTTTATTTATATCCAGACCCGTAGGTACGGCCAGCATAAACACCTTGAGCGTCTGCCAGAGAATTTCAATACTTTCTTTTAAAACATAAACACCTATTAAAACCGTGAGTAAGGGGTCAACCCAGTAAACGTGATAAAACATAATGGCAAGGCCGCCAAGTATCACCCCTACACTGGAAATTGCATCGGAAAAAAGATGTAAATACACCGCACGTAAATTCATATTTTCTTTTGAATCACGATGCAATAACCAGGTACTCAACACATTTGCCAGCAGACCAATACTGGCAACAATAGTCATAATATTACCCGCTATGGGTTCGGGATGAAAATAATGCTGCCAGGCCTCAACGAACAGATAGATACTGATCGCAATTAATGCGCCAGCATTAATCACCGCAGCAAGAACTTCAGCACGCTCTAAACCAAAGGTATAATTTTCCGTTCGTGGTCGGGTACGAAGTTTAATTGCAATCCAGGCAATAATTACCGCAACACCATCACTAAAATTATGCAGCGCATCCGATAACAGAGAAAGACTACCGGATAGTAAACCACCAACTACCTCGGTAATGGTAATAATAAAATTCAGCGCCATAACAATCGCCAGCCGCCTCCCGGATTCGGGAATCACATGTACATGAGAGTGTGAATGAGAGTGGGAGTGAATGTGATCGTGAGCCATAGTTTATTTATTATCGGTACAGTAAGAAATCGGTGCAGTAAAAACCCGTCATTTTATCAAAATCAACAGCTTTTGATTCAATTTTCCGTTACCAGTTTTCGCCTAGTAGCTCAAAATGAGCCTGCGGATGCAGACAGGCCGGGCAAACACCGGGGGCTTCTTCTGCTTCATGCAGATAGCCACAATTACGGCAACGCCAGACCACCTTACCGTTTCTTTTGAATACTTTTCCGGATTTCAGATTAGCGGCCAGGTCTTTAAAACGTTTTTCATGTTGTTTCTCAGCAACACAGATCGCTTCAAATGCAGCGGCAATCTGCTTAAACCCTTCTTCGCGTGCAACGTCAGCGAATGCGGGGTACATATCTGACCACTCATAGGCTTCACCAGCGGCAGCAGCCTTTAAGTTATCCAGCGTGGTTCCGATTTTTCCAGCGGGAAAACTTTCGGTGATTTCAACATCACCCCCTTCAAGAAATTTAAAAAACCGTTTACCGTGCTCTTTTTCCTGATTGGCTGTCTCTGTAAAGATATCCGCAATTTGTATCAGGCCTTCTTTTCTAGCAGCACCAGCAAAAAAAGTATAACGATTTCTTGCCTGTGATTCACCGGCAAAGGCTTTTAGAAGATTTTCTTCTGTCTGGCTACCAACAATACTTTTAGTCATTCTAATGCTCCTGTATCTTCATACGTAATCTGATTCTTATCAGCATGTGGGGTTTTATTTTAAACTACCTGCCCGTTGCTCGGGAAAAAAACTGAGTCTATCCACAAGGGCACCCAGTTAAGCTTCTCCAGGGGGGCCTCTCACGCTGCCTGCCGTGGGTTAGAATAATGGAAAAAGGGGAGGGTTATTATATACTGAGCCGGACTGCCAGCGCAGCGAGCGTAAACAGCAGCACCGGCAGAGTGAGCACAATACCCACTTTAAAGTAATACCCCCAGCTGATGGTTATCCCTTTTCGTGTAAGCACATGCAGCCAGAGCAGGGTCGCCAGGCTGCCAATGGGTGTGATTTTCGGCCCCAGATCACTGCCGATCACGTTGGCGTAGATCATAGCTTCTCTGACCACACCGGTTGCGCTACTCGCATCGATGGAGAGTGCTCCGACCAGCACGGTGGGCATGTTGTTCATAATTGATGACAATAGCGCCGTCAGTACACCCGTACCGAACGCCGCACCCCAGATGCCATAACCAGCAAAAATATTGAGCAGGTCTGCCAGGTACGCGGTCAATCCGGCATTGCGCAAACCGTACACTACCAGGTACATCCCCAGCGAGAAAACCACAATCTGCCACGGAGCCTCACGCAACACCTTACGAATGGAAATCACGCTGCCCCGTCCTGCGATGACCAGCAGCACAAGCGCGCCCGTAGCTGCAACGGCACTGACTGGCACGCCCAGTGGCTCAAGACCAAAAAAACCGATGAGCAACAATGCCAGCACCACCCATCCGGCACGGAACGTTGCAGGGTCGCGTATTGCCTGGCTCGGTTGTTTGAGCCGGGAGGCATTGTAACGGCTCGGAATGCTGCGATGGAAATAGAGCAGCAGCATACCCAGCGAGGCAATGATCGCAACGATGTCTACTGGCACCATGATCGCGGCGTATCGGTCAAAACCAATCTTGAAGTAATTGGCCGAGACAATATTAACCAGGTTGGAAACCATCAGCGGCAGGCTGGCTGTATCGGCGATAAAGCCGGCAGCCATCACGAACGCAAGGGTTGCCGCCGGGCTGAACCCCAGCGCCAGCAGCATCGCCATTACGATCGGTGTCAGGATCAACGCCGCGCCATCGTTAGCGAACAGTGCCGATACTGCGGCGCCGAGCAGCACGATAAACACAAACAGCAGCCGCCCGTGACCGCGACCCCAGCGAGCCACATGCAGCGCTGCCCATTCGAAGAAGCCCGCCTCATCCAGCAACAGGCTGATGATGATCACAGCAATGAAGGTTGCCGTGGCGTTCCAGACAATCTGCCAGACTGTGGGAATGTCGCCGATATGCACCACACCAAACAACAGTGCCAGCACAGCACCCAGCGTGGCACTCCAGCCGATACCAAGGCCGCGCGGTTGCCAGATAACCAGAACAAGGGTGACCAGAAAAATCAGTACGGCAACAAACATGTCAGTCCCCCTATTTTATAGCCTTACTATGAAACATCCGGGCCAGGGTACAGTGTACCGATACGTTCCAGTTCCGCCTTGAGTGCGATGGGGTCTTTACACAAAGCGATCAATGGTAATACCAGCAGGGCTTCGATACGAGCGCGTAAAATGCGGTAGGCCTGCTCGAATGCTACATTGATTTCATTTTCCGATCCGGTTGCTTTGGCTGGATCATCAACGCCCCAGTGTGCGCGCAGCGCCGGGCTAAGATAAGCCGGACAGGTTTCGCCGGCAGCACTGGCGCAGACAGTGATTACAATATCCGGCGTTTCCAACAGATTGTCCCAGGATTTACTGGACAGCCCCTCAGTTGAAAAGCCTGCACGTTCCAGCAATGCCAACGAGCGTGGATGCACCTGGCCGGTCGGCTGACTACCAGCACTTATGGCATGCCAGCCGACCGGGGCCAGGGCATTAAATGTAGCTTCAGCCAGGATCGAACGGCACGAATTACCGGTGCAGAGAAAGAGAACGTTCATCGCTCAGGATTTTTCCTGAGTTGGAGGCGTCGGAGGAGTGTGCTTCGATGCAGCACGTAGATCCATACACTGCTCAGGGTGCCCTGAACAGCACTCTTCGGTCAAATAGGCGATCAAATCCAGCATTAAGGGGATATTAGCCTGATAGCGTTGAAACCGGCCCTCTTGCTCCACGGTGAGCAGGTGAGCCTGTGTCAGTGCTTTCAGGTGGAATGAGAGGTTAGACGGAGGCAAGTCAAGCGTGGTGGCTATCTCACCGGCAACCATGCCCGCCGATCCTTTCTTGACCAGCAGCCGATACACATCCAGCCGGATGCCCGATGAGAGGGATTCAAACACTAAGGTCGCTGTTTTTCTTTTCATATTTCAACTATACTAGAAATATCGAAACGACGCCATCAAAATTTTTGCTTTTGTGAATAATAATACGTTTATGTGTTATTCGGTTTTTTTATGCCCATGGCTTTTAGTGCATCATCAGAGTATTCAAATGAATCGGAATAAATTTGTGTTTCTGGCAGACCACATTGGTAAAACAATTCCATGCCCGCTTTCACCATTGGCGGTGGGCCACTTAAATAAACATCATGGGTACTCAGATCTGGATAATAATTAACAACCGCTTCATGTACAAAGCCAGTTTCACCCCGCCAGTTATCATCAACTAACGGGGATGATAATACCGGCGTGTAATGAAGATTATCGTACTCATTTAACCAGCCTTTGGCCATATCATCCATATACAGATCACGTAATGATCGTACTCCGCAAAACAGGTGTATCGGTGTTTTTAACCCCGTATAAATAGCATGTTCTATCATTCCTTTTAATGGCGCAAATCCTGTACCGCCTCCCATTAATATAATCGGGCGATTCGAATTCTCACGTAAATAATAACTGCCCAGCGGCCCTTCAATTCGCATCAGGGTTTTCTCTTTTAAACCATCAAAAACATAATCCCCAAACTGGCCATCCGGGACATGGCGTATATGCAGTTCAATAAATTCGTCATCATGCGGTGCATTGGCAATGGAAAAAGCACGGCGCTTACCGTCTTTTAATAAAAACTCCACGTACTGCCCGGCAAGAAACTGTAACCGTTCCATTTCCGGTAACTTCAGCTTTAACTGCATAATATCGTGGCTTAATAACCGCCTTTTTTCTACCCGACAGGGCAGTGTTTTTATTTCTACTTCTTTTGCCCGGGTAATTTCATGTACTTCTATGCTTAAGTCACTGCAAGCATGAGCCTGGCAAAAAAGGGTTTTTCCACTCTGATATTCTTTTTTTGCCAACGCCCGTATCAAATTCGTATCGTAATGTGTTTGTCCCGATAACACGCTACCGGCACATTTACCACAGACACCATTACGGCAACCATATGGCAGGCCAATACCCTGACGAAGCGCTGCCTCCAAAATGGTTTCTTCCTCATCAGCTTCAAATTCATGCCCACTTGCTGGTACTTTAACCTTAAAAATCATGATATTATTAACGCTTACTTAAAATAATTAGCTGGTCATTTTCCACTATTTTATAACGATAATAAACCATTATTTAGAGTGAATATAAATCCATGTCCAACGTAATCGTCTATAGTACGGGTATCTGCCCGATTTGTGACAAAACAAAATCCTTACTAAAAAAATGGGCGATTGATTTTACTGAGGTGCGGGTTGATCTTGACCGGTCTGTTTTACATGAGTTTTCCAGAATTACTCAGGGCGCACGAACAGTTCCACAAATTGTTATTGATGGAAAATGGATCGGTAGTTTTTCTGAACTGACTGAAATGCATATGGATAACCAACTCGATTATTTAATGCAAAAAACATAAGGGATCTATTAATGGAAAAAACAAAAGATATGCCATTCTGGGTTTTTCTAGCTTTTTCAAATATTAAAACGCGTAAAATGGCTAAAATACTGATCTGGAGCAGCGTTATTTTTACTCTATACAGTATTCCTTTTGTCCAATACACCCATAATACCCTGATAAAAACACTATTTTTAATTCATGACTGGAGCTGGGCGGCAATAATGGTGCCCATTTGTCTGTGGTACTGGTTAAGTCTGCGCTGGCTAGACAAGCACTCTGCCTGGTCGCATGCGGAGAATCAAACTTCTGGAGAATAAACCCTGAGATATTAAGAATTAAATAATTTTTAATTGTTCCCATATCTGATCAATCTTTTCTTTCACCGTTTTATCCATACTGATAGGGACACCCCATTCCCGGTTTGTTTCCCCCGGTAATTTATTGGTCGCATCAATACCTACTTTTGAACCCAGACCGGATACGGGTGAGGCAAAATCAAGGTAATCAATCGGAGTGTTTTCAATCATTGTAAAATCACGTACCGGATCCACCCGGGTACTCATTGCCCAGATAACATCCTGCCAGTCACGTGTATTAACATCCTCATCGACCACAATCACAAACTTGGTATACATAAATTGTCGAAGGTACGACCAGACACCCATCATCACCCGTTTAGCATGGCCTGGGTACTGTTTTTTTATACTAACGACTGCAACGCGGTAGGAACAGCCTTCAGGTGGCAGGTAAAAATCAATAATTTCGGGAAACTGTTTTTGTAGAATAGGAATAAAAACCTCATTTAACGCCAGACCTAAAATTGCTGGTTCGTCCGGTGGTCGCCCAGTGTAGGTTGAATGGTAGATGGGGTCTTTACGATGGGTAATACGCTCAATAGTAAAAACAGGAAAGGTTTCCACTTCGTTATAATAACCCGTGTGATCACCATATGGCCCTTCAGGAGCCATATCATCCGGGTAAATAAACCCTTCCAGAATATATTCAGCAGAAGCGGGTACCTGTAAATTGTTTATTCCACATTTAACCACTTCCGTTTTACTGCCTCGTAATAAACCAGCAAAAGCATATTCCGATAAACTATCCGGCACAGGAGTCACTGCAGCAAGCATGGTTGCCGGGTCACATCCCAGTGCAACCGCGATGGGAAAAGCTTCCCCCGGATGATGCTGTTGCCACTCACGAAAATCCAGCGCCCCGCCTCGCTGTGCCAACCAGCGCATAATCACTCTGTTTTTTGCAATCACCTGCTGGCGATAGATACCTAGATTCTGTCTTTCCTTTTCCGGTCCTCGTGTAACCACAAGCCCCCAGGTTATTAATGGGGCAACATCACCCGGCCAGCAGGTTTGAACAGGTAGTGCATATAAATCCACTTCTTCTTTTTCATAACAAATTTGCTGGCAGGGTGCTTTTTTGATTTCTTTCGGCGCCATATTTAACACCTGTTTGAAAATGGGCATTTTCTCCCAGGCATCTTTCAATCCCTTTGGTGGCTCTGGCTCTTTTAAAAAAGCGAGCAGGTGCCCAACCTCCCGTAATGCATCTGTACTGTCTTCTCCCATCCCTAATGCTACCCGCTCAGGGGTACCAAATAAATTAGCAAGAACGGGAACAGAAGAACCTTTTACATTCTCAAACAATAAGGCCGGTCCCTGGGCTTTTAACGTACGATCACAAATTTCGGTAATCTCAAGATAAGGATCAACTTCAAGCTGTATGCGTTTTAACAGATTCTTTTTTTCAAGCTGAGAGATGAAATCTCTGAGATCCTTATATTTCATAGAAAGCGTAATAATTGGTTATTATTTAATCAAATTTTGATTTTTATTCTTTTCAAACGCCCTGTGTCGCGTTATTAGAATATTTTATATTTTTCACTGTGGGAACTATCAAGTATCAATATTTGTGGCTGACAGAGCATTCTGTTCAATAAATTCTCGGCGCGGTTCTACCTGATCACCCATTAAGGTAGTAAAAACTTCGTCTGCTGCCACGATATCTTTAATATTCACCTGTAGCATACGACGTGTTTCAGGATTCATAGTGGTATCCCAAAGCTGATCCGGATTCATTTCACCTAAACCTTTATAGCGTTGAATATTCTGTCCTTTACGTGCTTCAGTAAACAACCATTCAATAATTTCATTAAACTGCGTTACCTGCATCTGTTTTTCACCTCGCTGTATATAAGCACCTTCTTCCAGCAGGGAATCGAGCTTATCACCCAGTGATGCAATTATTTCATAGTCACTACTGGCGAAAAACTGTTGATCAAACATATTTTCATGATCCAGGCCATGCTGCTGTTTGATTATTTTCAGTATTGGCTGATTATCCTCATCTACTGCTATCTCAGTTTGATATACAATGCCTGATAATTTATATTTTTCTAGTAAATTCAATAATTTATCTGAATATTTTTCAACTTCTTCCTGATTTTCCCAGGCTTTTTCATCTAAACGATGAATGGTTGCCATCTGTTCCAGAATATTAATATCAAAACGACGGGATAGACGTTTTATTACGTTGCGTGTGACTAGATAATTACGCGCAATATCTTCCAGAGCCATATCTGAAATAGCTGGGCTATGGTCATTGACATACAGTTTCGCTCCCGATAATGCCTGTTGTAGCAGATAGGCATTTAATTCATCATCATCTTTTACATAACGTTCCTGTTTGCCTTTTTTTACTTTATATAATGGTGGTTGTGCAATATATATATGGCCGCGTTCGACCAGCTCAAACATCTGGCGGTAGAAAAAAGTAAGCAGCAATGTACGGATATGTGAGCCATCCACATCTGCATCTGTCATAATAATAATACGATGATAGCGTAATTTATCCGGATTATATTCTTCCTTGCCTATACCACAACCCAGTGCGGTAATCAGAGTGCCCACTTCTACAGAAGTTAGCATTTTGTCAAACCTTGCTTTCTCGACATTCAGAATTTTACCCTTCAACGGTAAAATCGCCTGGGTTTTTCTATCTCGGCCCTGCTTTGCTGAGCCACCAGCGGAATCACCCTCAACCAGATAAATTTCACATAATGCCGGGTCTTTTTCCTGACAATCGGCTAATTTTCCTGGTAAACCGGCAATATCCAGCGCACCTTTACGCCGAGTCATCTCCCTGGCCTTTCTGGCTGCTTCACGCGCCCGGGATGCGTCGATAATTTTTACCGTGATTGCTTTTGCATCAGCCGGGCTTTCAAGTAGAAATTCCTGTAATTTCTCTGACACCAGTGATTCGACAATACCTTTTACTTCCGATGACACCAGTTTTTCTTTTGTCTGAGAGGAAAACTTAGGGTCTGGTACTTTAACGGAGACAACCGCAGTGAGTCCTTCACGGGCATCATCACCCGAAATATTCACTTTGCTTTTTTTTATCATGCCCTCCTTTTCCATATACTGATTCAGGCTGCGGGTTAATGCACTACGAAAACCAGCCATATGGCTTCCACCATCTTTCTGCGGAATATTATTGGTAAATGGATAGATGTTTTCCTGATAGGAATCATTCCACTGCATTGCCACTTCAACACTCACCCCTTCCTTTTCCGCAATAAAACTTAATACAGATTCATGCAAAGGTGTTTTGTTTTTATTTAAGTGCTTAACAAAAGAGCGGATGCCGCCCTCATATTCAAATATATCTTCCTTCTCGGTCGATTCTTCAGATAAAACGATACGAACACCCGAGTTTAAAAAAGATAATTCACGTAATCGTTTACATAAAATATCATAATGGTATTCAATTTTATGAAAAACGTCCTCACTGGCCCAGAAACGAAGGCTGGTACCGGTTTTATCAGTTTTTCCTGTTACAGTTAATGCTGCTACCGCCTTGCCATTATCATACTCCTGCTGGTGAATTTCACCTCCACGCATAATAGTTAACTGTAATTTTTCTGACAGCGCATTAACCACCGAGACGCCAACACCATGCAGACCACCGGAAACTTTATAGGAATTATCATCAAACTTACCTCCTGCATGGAGGATAGTCATAATCACTTCTACTGCAGATACTCCTTCCCCTTTATGAATATCGGTGGGAATTCCACGGCCATTATCAGAAACCGTAACGGACTGGTCGGTATGAATGCGCACATTAATTTCACTACAGTAACCGGCTAATGCTTCATCAATTGCATTATCAACTACTTCAAACACCATGTGATGCAAACCACTACCATCATCTGTATCACCAATATACATACCCGGCCGCTTGCGCACAGCTTCCAGGCCTTTTAATACTTTAATACTGGATGAATCGTAATTATTTGGTGGGCACATATTTTTATCTTGTATCTGTCATTATTAACTATAAGAAACACCCTGATTAAACACCTCAGAGTAATATCGCCATTATATCAGGTCTTTCAAACACCCATGTTCCACGTGGAACATTTTTTTTGATGGCCATTGCTGAAGATCTATCTGTGTAGGCTCTATAGCCGTTAAAAATAACTGAACCTGCATCGTTGATAAAATAGAAAGAATAACTTTACGGTGATTTTTATCTAGCTCTGCTGCCAGATCATCATATAATAAAACACATGATCGCTGGTTAACATCAGTAAAATGCTGGGCCTGAGAAAGTCGTAATAACGCAACCAGCATTTTTTGCTGCCCACGCGATATACCCGTTTGTGCAGACTGCCTGTTCACACTAATCGAAATATCCGCTCGGTGTGGTCCATAACAGGTATATCCCCTGCGTTTATCTCTTTCAAATTGTTTTTTAAGAATACCCTGTAATGCCTCCTGTTCTGGCCAGCCTCGCCTATATTCAATATTTACTTCGTCATTAACAAAAAACAAACGGGCGAGTTTCTTAAAATATGGCTGCAAATTATTTATATACTGCTGACGATACTGATCAATCTCCTCTGCGCAGCGTACCATTTCCATATCCCATATTTGACAAAGCGTGGAAGCCTGATGAATTTTTAACGCAGCATTGCGTTGTGTCAACGCCTTTTTAAAACACTGCCAACATTCAAAAAAACTATGTTCCACGTGGAACACCCCCCAGTCCATATACTGGCGTCTTTGTCCTGAACTTGCAGTAATTAATTTATAACTATCGGGGTGAATGGCCAGGACAGGAAACTGAGACGCAATATCTGATACTTTCTTTACAGTGTTTTTATTAAAGCGAATAGCTGTTTTTTTACAACTACGTCTGAGACCAAATGGAATCTCACCGAGTTTTTTATGTTCTGCGCTGGCAAAAATTTGCAGGAAATTTTTATCTCGTTGAATAAGATCGGAAACATATTGTGTGCGAAAAGAACGTATATGACTAAGATAAAAGATAGATTCAAGAATACTAGTTTTACCTGCCGTATTATCTCCCGTGATCAGATTGACACATGGATCCGGAGAAAAAGAAATATCTTCTATATTACGAAAATTCTGTATTTGCAGGCGCGTTAACCGCATTGTGAGATGTAATCAACTTCATCCAGATAAAAAGGAAAGCCACAACAGGAAAAATGTTTCTTATAAACGCATTGGCATAATGACATATTTACCATCCGGCTGGTCTGGATAGGTTAGTAAAAAACTACTGTTTGAATCACATAAAGAAATATGTATTTCCATTGCATCCGTTACATTCAGAACATCAAGCATATAATTAACATTAAAACCAATTTCTATTACGTCACCATCGTAATCAATCTCTGCTTCAATATCTGCTTCTTCCTGATCCGGGTTTTGTGCCTGTAACCTAATCAGGTTTTTATCCAGCATCATGTGAATACCACGATACTTTTCATTTGAGAGAATAGAAGCCCTTATTAGTGCCTGACGTAACTGTTCCCTGTTGATAGTAACAATATTTTCTGCTTTTTCTGGCATCACTCTGTTGTAATCAGGAAAACGACCATCAATTAATTTAGAAGTCAGGCGTAACGTATTAAAATCAACCTGTAGATGATTGGTACCAATACTTAACTGGATGGTATTATCAGAATCTTCCAGTAGTCGTTGTAGTTCCATTACTCCTTTTCTGGGTAGAATAATCTGTTTAATTTCTGTCGCATCATAATTGATATCTTTTCGGCAATAAGCAAGTCGGTGTCCATCTGTTGCAACGGCACACAAACTATTGCTACTTATTTCCAGCATTAGTCCATTTAAGTAATAACGTACATCCTGCTGTGCCATAGCGAAAGAAGTTTTCTCAATTAGATCATGTAGCGTTTTATGGGAAATTTCGAATTGTTGAACCGTATTGATTGCTTCCAGCGCAGGAAAATCACTAGCTGGTAATGTCGTTAAGGAAAAGTGATTTCTTTCAGACTTAATCAGCATTTTATTTTCATGGAGAGAAAATTTAATTAAGGCTTCATTGTTAAGAGATTTACAAATATCCAGTAATTTCCTGGCCGGAACAGTAATTTCCCCCGGCTCCTCAATAATCATTGAGCATTGACTAACCAACTCTATTTCAAGATCTGTAGCTGTGAAAGTTACCCCTTTTTCTGTCGCCCTGATTAATACATTCGATAAGGCAGGCATTGTCTGTTTTTTCTCAACGGCACCAATAATTTGTTGCAGAGGAGGTAACAGATTTTCCTTTTCAATTTGAAATTTCATAGCTGGACCTGTTTATTATTTATAATATATTTATATATCTTACTATTATTATTAGTTCCCCTGCTTACAGAGGATAACTTTAAATTATGTATATAAAACAATAGATTACATAGTGATTATTGTTCTAATAACATACAGACAGCCTGCTTGTTACCTGTCGATGAAATGTGGATAAGTAATTTTCATTCTTTTATCGACAGCTTAATGAGTGGTTGTAGACAACTTATGCACAACTTGTTATTTTTCTCTATTAATTACTGAGAATGCGCATCAAATTCATATAATCTTCATTTATTTTTGCATCGGATTCCCGTAATTCTGCTATTTTTCGGCAACCATGTAAAATAGTTGTGTGGTCACGACCGCCAAAAGCAGAGCCAATTTCAGGCAAACTGTGATTGGTGAGTTCCTTGGATAAAGCCATTGCCAACTGCCTTGGTCGCGTGATAGAACGGCTGCGACGGTTAGAAAGTAAATCTGATGTTCGTATTTTGTAATATTCAGCCACTGTTTTCTGAATATTTTCGATGGTAACGGTTCTGTCCTGTAAAGCAATTAAATCACGTAATGCCTCTTTGGCAAAATCAAGAGAAATACTACTACCGGTAAAATTAGCCGTTGCCAGAACGCGCCGAAAGGCACCTTCGAGTTCACGAATGTTAGAACGAATTCGTTTAGCAATAAAAAAAGCAACCTCACTGGGCAGCTCTGTATTAGCCTGTTCGGCTTTTTTCTGTAGAATTGCAACACGGGTTTCCAGCTCAGGAGGTTCTATGCAAACAGGCAGGCCCCAGCCAAAACGTGAGCGCAGACGTTCCTCCAGGCCTTCCACTTCTTTTGGATAGCGGTCGCAGGTTAAAATGATTTGCCGACCTTCTTCAAGCAGAGCATTAAAAGTATGGAAGAACTCTTCCTGCGAGCGTTCTTTCCCAGCAAAAAACTGAATATCGTCCACTAAAATAGCATCAAGGGAACGATAGTGCTGTTTGAATGCATCAATTGCATTGTGTTGCAGGGCTTTTACCATATTACCGACAAAACGCTCGGAATGGATGTAGGTAATTCTTGCATCCGGGTTGTTCTGTAACATCAGATTTCCAACCGCATGCATCAGATGAGTTTTACCCAGACCAACCCCACCGTAAAAAAAAAGCGGGTTATAGGCTTTTCCTGGGTTCATTGCAACTTGAATAGAAGCAGCCCTGGCAAGCTGGTTAGATTTACCTTCAACAAAATTTTCAAAGGTAAAAATAGGGTTAATATTGTGATCTATCGGTCCAGGTAGCGCAGAAGGAGATAAATAATTCTGTTCAAAAGAAGGTATTTTCTTATGACCAATAGGGTTTATATTTTTGCTGGGCGTGTGTATTTTGTTTGTCGGTTTGCTCTGACTGCCAATTTCTATAAGTAGTTGTATAGATCTTGTAGTATCCAGGTCAACCAGAATAGACTGAATTTTGTCATAAAAATTTTGTTTGACCCAGTCCAGTACAAAACGATTGGGTGCAAGCAGCTTAATCTGGTCATTTTCCTCAATAACCTGAAGTGGGCGAATCCAGGTGTTTAATTGCTGGTCGGAGAGATCTCCCTCTAAGCGCAGTAAGCAATTTGACCACATTGTTTTGCTCACGCAAATAACCCCACAAAATAACCAGGTAAAAGAAAAAGAGATGAAAGGGGAATATACAAAAACAGTGCTGTTATTGTGATTACCCAGAAGGAAAGATTTTATACCTGTTAACCTGCCTTAGCTACTTAATTACGATCTAAAAAGACTGGTTTCATCGACAGATAAAATATACGTGTATTTTCTTTGACTAAATGTAGGTACATGAGTAAAATGCCGGGTTCGCTGGGCGCTATAGCTCTTGCAGATAAGATATTGAATTTGAACGTTTAAGGTTTATAGTCATGAAAAGAACATTTCAACCAAGTTGTTTAAAGCGTGCCAGAACACATGGTTTTCGTACGCGTAGCCGTACAGTAGGCGGGCGAAAAGTATTAAAAAACCGTCGTGCCAAAGGGCGCCACCGTTTAACCGTCTGATATAGTACTGATTATTGATATAGTATAGATAGTACTGTTATTAGTAATGGTCAATACTAACGGTCAGTTTGCCCGATTTTTTGATATGAGTCCCTGTCTTTGATAAAAACAGATGTATCATCCAAAGAATCAGTAAAGCTACCCGCAAGGGATACACAGTTTTTTACAAAACGTCAACGGTTGCTGAAGGCCGGTGATTTTAATTATGTGTTTGATAGTGCGATTCGTTCAGGAGACCAGTTCTTTACGGTGTTGGTTAGACCAAATTATCGTGGCTATGCGCGACTTGGTCTGGTTATTTCGAAAAAGAAGGCAAAACGGGCTGTTGCACGTAATCGACTAAAAAGGCTAATCAGAGAAAGCTTTCGGCATACCGAAGGCCTGTACCATGCTGACATAATCGTACTTGCTGGAAATCAGAGCGTCAAAGCAGATAATAAACAGTTATTTCAATCGCTTGAAAAGCACTGGCAGCGAGTAAATAAAAAATGCGCAAAATTGTAATTTTTTTTATTCGTGTTTATCAAACTGTTATTAGTCCATATATTGCGCAAAGCTGTCGGTATACTCCAACCTGTTCACATTATTCCATGGAAGCCATTCAGCGTTTTGGTGTATTCAAAGGATTATGGTTATCAATACGGCGAATATCACGATGCCATCCCTGGCATGAAGGTGGGTATGATCCTGTACCACCCGTATCAACCAAAATGAATAAAGATCATTAGTATTATCATAATAGAAAGAATATTTATCTAAATTTTATTTACGGATTTACAATGGGCAATAACCGAATTTTACTTTACTTCACACTGTTTTTTGTCAGTTATCTGATCTGGGCTCAGTGGCAATTAGCTTATGGCCCAAAATCGGCAGTGACGGCGCAGAAACAGCAAACAGTAAAGCAGACAAAAATAGAGCAAGAGCCAGCTTCCGGCATTATCCCGCAGGCAGGGGTTATTCCTCAGGCAATAGAGGGGAAAAAACACCCCGTAGCTTCAATGCCGAATAACAGAATAAAAGCACAGAGCCCAAGCATACATGTAAAAACGGATGTTATGGATGTACAGGTAGATACGCGCGGTGGTGATATAAAAGAGCTGAAGCTGCTTAAATATTTGCAAACAGCTAAAAAGAACAGTAATAAAGTACAATTATTAACGGAAAATCCGGATAATTATCAGATTGTACAGTCCGGACTGGTGGCCGCAAAACAACAAGGCTCAGTACCAAGCCACAATGCATTATTCAGGGCAGACAAACTCAACTATGAATTAGCTGAAGGTGAAAATAAGATAGAGGTTCCTCTTTACTGGAAAAATAAAGATGGTTTAACGGTGAAAAAAGTGCTTACGTTCACGCGTAATAGTTATGTGATAGATGTAACTTATTATATTACGGCTGGTGAGAAAAAATTTATTGGCAGTGACTATATGCAAATTTTACGTAGGCCACCAGTTAAAGAAAAAGGACATAAATTCAGCCGAACCTATACAGGTGGCATTTTATATAACGAAAAGATCAAGTACAAAAAAGAAAGCTTTAGCTCACTGGAAGAGAAAAACATCAACGAAAAACTGGCTAATGGCTGGTTGGCCATGATTGACCACTATTTTGTAACAGCATGGATACCAGAGCCGGGAAATAATAATCTATATTATAGTCGTTATATAAAAAGTAAGGATGAATACGTATTAGGTGTGCGATCAGCAGCACATGTTGCGCAGCCAGGTAAAACAATAGAAATTAAAAACCGTCTGGTTGCCAGCCCGAAACTACAGTATGAACTGGCAAAAATAGAACCGGGTCTGGATCTGACGGTTGACTATGGCATCCTGACTATTATTGCCAAACCACTATTCTGGCTACTTAATTTTTTCCATACATTAACGGGAAACTGGGGCTGGGCAATCATCCTGCTCACAATCAGCGTAAAACTGGCCTTCTATAAGTTATCAGAAATGAGCTACCGTTCGATGGCAAAAATGCGGCTGGTAGCACCGCGAATGAAACAGATGAAGGAACGTTTTGGTAAAGACCGTCAGGCAATGAGTAAGGCCATGATGGAGATGTATAAGCAGGAAAAAATTAACCCTATGGGTGGTTGCCTGCCTATTCTGGTTCAGATGCCGGTTTTTCTTGCTTTATACTGGGTACTATTAGGTAGCGCGGAAATGCGCCATGCACCATTTATTTTCTGGATTACAAATTTAACAGGAAAAGATCCTTATTTTGTATTACCGGTACTAATGGGTATTTCAATGTTTTTCCAGCAAAAATTGAATCCTGCACCGGTGGATCCCATTCAGCAGAAAGTATTTCAGGTAATGCCGTTTGCCTTTACCTTTATGTTCGCCTTCTTCCCTTCCGGGCTGGTTTTATACTGGGTGGTTAATAACATTTTGTCCATTGCGCAGCAATATCTCATTACCAGACAGATTGAAAGGGCAAGGTAAGCCTGTTTAAATGGGCGTGTTATAAATGGGTGTGTTATAAATAGGTGTGTTATAAATAGGCACGTTATAAATGAGCACGCTGTAAATGAAAGCAACCATCGTCGCTATAGCAACACCGCCAGGACAGGGTGGTGTTGGCATTATTCGGGTATCGGGTTGTTTGTCCAGAGAAATTGCCGAACGTATTGCCGGTTACTGCCCCGCCCCTCGGCAGGCCGACTACTGTTCCCTGTTTGATGAAAACAGAAAACGTATTGACCAGGGTCTGGTTATCTATTTTCAATCCCCACATTCTTTTACCGGCGAAGATATTGTCGAATTTCAGATTCATGGCGGGCCGTTCATCCTCGATTTATTGCTTCAGCAAATTCTGAAATATGGTGCACGACCGGCACGCGCAGGAGAGTTTACCGAACGTGCTTTTCTTAATGAAAAAATAGATCTGGCGCAGGCAGAAGCCATTGCCGACCTGATAGCCGCTGACAGTGAAGCCGCCGCGCGAGCGGCAGTTCGATCATTACACGGTGAATTCTCAGCCTGTATTCATGCGCTGGTTGAAAAACTTATTCAACTGAGAATCCACGTTGAATCCGCACTGGACTTTCCGGAGGAGGAAATTGATTTTCTTGCCGATGAAGGTATCGCTCTGCAGCTTGAAGAAATTAAAAACCAGCTGGCCAGGGTGAAGCAGTCGGCCAGACAGGGACGCCTACTTAAAGAAGGGATCACGGTGGTGATTATTGGCAAACCTAATGCCGGTAAATCCAGCTTATTAAATCAGTTAGCCGGTCAGGATAGTGCGATTGTCACCGATGTTCCCGGTACAACACGTGACCTGTTACGTGAGCATATACAGATAGATGGAATGCCGCTACATATTATTGACACGGCAGGAATACGTGAAACCAGGGACATGGTGGAAAATGAAGGTGTCAAACGAGCTTTGCAGGCTATGCGTACGGCAGATCGTATTATTCACCTTGTCGATGTCAATGAAAAAGAAACTGACTATATCGATCATCTACTGGAAGAACTGAAAAATAATAGAAAAATCACGACAGTAATAAATAAAATTGATACAGTAAATAAAAAAGCAGAAGAAGTCTCCACACAGAATGATGTACGTATTTATTTATCCGCCAAAACGGCTGCCGGTATAGACCTGTTAAAGCAGCATTTAAAAAAATGTATGGGCTATCAACACAATAGTGAGGGGCAGTTTATTGCCCGCCGTCGGCATCTTGACGCATTGGAGAAAGCAGAAAAATATTTATTGAAAGCATCCATAGATTTAGAGGAATTAAAAGCAGGTGAATTATTAGCAGAAGAGCTAAAATTCGCACAGCAACAACTGTCAGATATTACCGGTGAATTTAGCAGCGATGATTTACTTGGCAGAATATTTTCAGATTTCTGCATAGGGAAATAAACAAAATTTCAGCTACACTTATTACTGAAGCAGATAAAAGTGATATTTTAGTAAAAATAAACATGCCCTGTAAAACGAACGGGATAAATTATCGTAACTAAAATAAAGGAAAATATGTGTAACGAACCAGGCCAATCAGCTATTTTACTTATCCATTGTACGGATAAACCAGGCATTGTTGTCGCCATTACCGATTTTATTCATAATAATGGTGGCAATATTCTTTATCTTGACCAGCACGTTGATCGAGAAAAAAGTATATTTTTTATGCGGGTAGAATGGGATTTAAAAGATTTTGTTATTCAACGCGAAAAGATTGCTGAATATTTCGAAACACTGGTTGGCACACGTTACAGGATGTTTGCCGAGTTACACTTTTCCGATGAAAAACAACGCATGGCATTATTTGTTTCAAAAATGTCACATTGTTTTTATGATCTGCTGGCAAGATATGAAAGTGGTGAGCTGGAAGTAGAAATTCCAATTATTATCAGTAACCATGCGGATTTACAACCAGCCGCAAAACGCCTCGGTATTGAGTATCATTTCTTTAATATTAATAAAGAAAATAAAGCCGAGCAGGAACATAAACAGAAATTACTTCTGGCTGAACATAACATTAATTTTATTGTACTTGCACGCTATATGCAGGTATTAAGTAATGATTTTGTGAACGATTATTCTCAGCGCATTATTAATATTCATCACTCTTTTTTACCCGCCTTTCCCGGCGGCCGTCCTTATCACTCGGCGTATGAACGCGGGGTAAAAATTATAGGGGCTACCAGTCATTATGTAACAACGGAACTGGATGCCGGTCCGATTATTGAGCAGGAAGTGGTTCACATCAACCATAAACATAGTGTGGATGACATGATACGTATCGGCCGTGATCTGGAAAAGATCGTGCTGGCAAGAGCTGTACGTCACCATGTGCAGCATGAGTTGCTGGTGTATAAAAACCGCACAGTTGTTTTTGAATAAATAATCTCGACAAATTAAATTGTCTGGTAATAAAGATTCTGTGGATGATTCGCCTGCGCAAAAAAGAACCAGCGTTCAGCAAGTAAACCAATATATTGAAGAATAAAAGCGGCAGCAAAAAGACCAATCATCTGCATTCCGGCACCAATGATTAATAGAGCGACAGGAACCGGGAAAACAAGCACTAAAAACAACCATTTAATTTTTTTAAATACAGCCGGTTTAACACCATGAAAATATTCACGGGTATTAAAAGAGTCGCCCATAAAACCACGTGATTTTTGTTGAATCTGTGGGTGGCGAATACCTATTGCTGTTGCCAGGCTGAATTTAAATTTAATACGAGCATTTCTGACTAAGGCCGCAGAACGGGTAATCAGCGCCATCAGCGTGATAATAATGGCCCAGTCGACATAAAAATTAATCAGGTTTGAATCTACCGTACTGGCAAATACGGTCGCCAGAATGAAACCGGATGCACTGCCCAATAATATGTAATTAATAACCGTTAATGGGTTAGCCCATTCCTGTAGAAATTTAATACTGGCGTAAATCATCCCGGTACAGATAAACAGGGAAAAAGCCAGAACGGTATTAACCGCACCGATAAGTAGAGACAGGTTTACCACTAATATACGACCAAACCGAAAAAGCACGGGATCCCAACCGGTAAGATGAATAATCGCATACAGGGTGGTTGTTATCATAAAAGCCGGCAAGACAATAACCTCACGTGATAACCAGGACGTTTTCCATTTTGCCGCAGAACGCCAGGCTCTTTCCGGATGACCAAGATGAAAGAAAGAGGCAAGTAGACCGGCAGCCAGAAAGGACAGAGCTAGTAAACTTCCGTAACCATAAAAACTGGTTGAAGACTGTTCAGGCAGAACCTTCATTACAGAATAAAGCTGGCCGGTATAAAGTGCCAGAAATAAACCCTGACCAACACCAATTAAGGTGGTCAGGAAAATAACAGAAAAAGCGGGACGCATAATTTTATCTCCTGCGGTTTACCAACTGGTAATGTCATCCAGTGTTTGTTCATCCTTATCCGGCATGGGCAGATGGCGTTCCTTGTTAAGCGGGTTATCCACCCGGGTAAGTTCATCTTTATGGATGGTAATTTTTATTTTACGTCGAGGCAGATAATGATTTGCCGGTTTTGTTCCCCACTCCGGCATAAGCTGATACCCACCATTGTCTCGAATTTCCTGTGAAACCCTGGAATTCGGATCATTTACATCACCAAACAGTCGGGCACTGGTCGGGCAGGCTAATACACAGGCTGGTTTTCGTTCAGACTCCGGCAGAGATTCATCATAGATACGATCGACGCAGAGGGTACATTTTTTCATCACTTTCAGGTTTTCATCGAACTCGCGGGCACCATACGGGCAGGCCCAGGAGCAGTATTTGCAGCCAATGCATTTATCATAATCAACCAGCACGATGCCATCGCGCTCACGCTTGTAACTGGCACCGGTCGGGCAAACCGGGACACAGGGAGGTTCTTCACAGTGCAGACAACTTTTAGGGAAATGTACCGTCTGCGTATCGGGGTAGGTGCCAATTTCAAACGTCTGTACACGGTTAAAAAAGGTTCCACTCGGATCTTTTCCGTAAGGGTCAAGGTCAGACAGGAAACCGGCACTGCCAGAGGTGTTCCACTCCTTACAACTGGTAACGCAGGCGTGGCAGCCAACACAGACATTTAAGTCAATGACTAAAGCAAGTTGTGTCATGGTTAGCGACCCCTGCCGGCAAAGTATTTTAACCAGCGCCCTTTAAAGTGACGGTTACCGGGAATAGACCGGCCGGGTTTAAATTGTGGCGAGGTTTGTTCAGCTTCATGCTCTGCGACAGGATAAATTTTTACCCGCACATCATACCAGCCGGCCTGTCCGGTTACCGGATCGGAGTTAGACAGATGTTCGCCTTCGCCAGAGGGGGGCAGTTCTTCACTGATCAGATGATTTAATAAAAAGCCCTTATTGGATTCGTTGGCTTTTTTATTTAAGCCCCAGGCACCGGTCGCTTTCCCGATAGCGTTCCAGGTCCAGACGGTACCGGGTTCAACGGCTTCAGAATGGCGACACATACAACGCACCTTGCCATGCATGGATTCCACCCACATCCAGGCACCGTCCTCAATACC
Source organism: uncultured Thiotrichaceae bacterium (assembly GCA_964466455.1). Taxonomy (GTDB): domain Bacteria; phylum Pseudomonadota; class Gammaproteobacteria; order SZUA-229; family SZUA-229; genus S010-25. The sequence continues at coordinate 3,205 of CAYXNL010000024.1, read as the reverse complement.
GGCTGCTTTGGCGGTACGTGAATTCACATGCAGATAATTATGTGTATGAATCTGGCGCAGCCAGGCATTTTGTGAATCCCAGGAATGGTACATTGCCATCGGTCGCTGGGTAATGGCATTAAGCGGATATTGACGTAAATCGGTCTGCTGGGCTTCCAGGGTGTCACTATAAAACGGCAAAGGGTCAAAGTGGGTGTCGATTCTTGCGCGTAAATGATCCGGCGGCTGTTTCCCTTTGGTTTTGCCACGAGCCGCCAGGCGGAATTTTTGCAGCACTTCAGAATAAAGGTGAATATTAATTGGTTCGGCGTAGCGGGTCAGGCTATGACGTTTGGCCCATTCCAGATACCCCTGATTCCAGTTACGCATATATTGATAAGATTTAGGTAACTCATACTGGAAAACGCAGTTGTTTTTTTCATACATCTCCCACTGGTTCGGGTTAGGCTCCCCTTTCATGAATTTTTCCCCGCCCTTACCCCGCCAGCCAGCAAGAAACCCAATACCAGAACCAGGTGCGGTTTCATAGTTAATCACGAAATCGGCATAGTCACGGTATTTTGCTTCACCCTGTTCATTAATAAAGGCCGGTAGTTTGAGTCGTGAGCCCAGTTCGATCAGGACATCCTGAAACGGCCGGCACTCACCCGTCGGCGGCAACACGGGAATGCGTACGGAATCAACCGGGCCTTCAAATTCAGAAATCGGGCGATCCAGCATCGACATCACATCATGGCGTTCCAGATAGGTGGTATCGGGCAGTACCAGGTCAGCAAAAGAAACGGTTTCTGACTCAAAGGCATCACAGACAATCAGGAACGGGATCTTAAACTCGCCATTATCATCCTTGTCGTTCAACATTTTTCGCACTTCCCGCGTATTCATTGATGAGTTCCAGGCCATATTGGCCATAAAAATCAGCATGGTATCAATTTTATACGGATCCCCCCGCCAGGCATTGGTAATTGCATTATGCATCATGCCATGAACCGCCAGCGGGTATTCCCAGGAAAAGGCTTTGTCGAGGCGAATCGGATCACCATTATCCTTCACAAACAGATCATCGGGTTGTGCCGGCCAGCCCAGCGGCATGCCATTTAACGGGGTATTGGGCTGAATATCCTCTTCGCAGGTCGGAGATTTTGCGCAGGGTGGAATGGGCCGTGGGAACGGAGCCTTATGGCGAAAACCGCCGGGTCGGTCGATGGTGCCCAGAATACTCATTAATATAGACAGGGCGCGAATACTCTGGAAACCATTGGAATGGGCAGCCAGCCCGCGCATGGCATGGAAGGCAACCGGGTTGCCGGTAATATGGTCATGCTCCTTGCCCCAGGTATCGGTCCAGGCGATGGGGAGTTCGATTTTTTCATCACGCGCGGTAATACCCATTTCATAGGCCAGGCGAACAATGGTTTCAGCTGGAATCCCGGTAATATCAGCGGCCCACTCCGGGGTATAGTTTTTTACCCGGTCAGCCAGTAGCTGAAAAGCTGGTTTTACCGGTGTACCATCATCAAGGGTAAACTCACCAAATAGATACGGGTCGGCACCTTCGGTATGCATGGAGATGGGTTTATCCAGTTCACTATCCCACCATAATTTATTCTGGGCATCGTAACAGGCATCTTCAGCCGGAGCTTCAAAACGCACAAACATGCCATCCTCATCGGATTCAGAATCAATATTGACCAGTTCTGCGGCATTGCTGTAATTGACCAAAAAATTACGGTCGTACAGGCCGTGTTTGATAATCTCATTAATCAGCGCCAGAAATAAAGCGCCGTCCGTGCCCGGTTTGATCGGGATCCATTCGTCGGCAATACCGGCATAACCACTCCGCACCGGATTAATGGCAATAAATCGGCCACCCTGACGTTTGAATTTTGAGAGTGCGATTTTCATCGGGTTAGAATGGTGATCCTCCGCCGTTCCAATCATAATGAACAGCTTGGCGCGATCCAGATCCGGTCCGCCGAACTCCCAGAAGGAACCACCGATAGTATAAATCATACCGGCCGCCATATTCACCGAGCAGAAACCACCATGAGCAGAATAATTCGGTGTGCCATACTGTTTGGCAAAGAGCCCGGTCAACGCCTGCATCTGGTCACGGCCGGTAATCAGGGCAAACTGTTTTGGGTCGGTTTGACGAATATGGGCAAGACGTTCTTCCATAATAGAAAAAGCTTTTTCCCAGGAGATTTCTTCAAAAGCATTAATCCCTCGCTCAGCACCCTTTTTCCGCAGCAGAGGGTTCGTCAGGCGAGCGGGGGAATATTGTTTCATAATACCGGAAGCCCCTTTGGCGCAGATTACCCCTTTATTTAACGGATGTTCCGGATTGCCCTGAATGTAACGTACTTCACCATCACGCAGCGTAACGCGAATGCCGCAGCGGCAGGCACACATATAACAGGTTGTATTTTTAACCTCGATACGGCTATTTTCATCAACCGCTGTGGAAAGCGGATCATGCAAAGGCTGGTTCATCATTTGGCCTGCTGGTTGTTGATAGGAAAGCGCATAGTGATGACTGTACGCTAAGCGGTGCAAAAAAACTAATCAGCATTATTAAAGCTTAGATAAAATATACTTATGGCATAACATAAGAGAAATTTATTGTTTGCATTCTCTGATTAAGCAGTACGGGGCTCAGATCGGTTTTTGTTGGTGCTATAAAGGGCTGGAAAAAAGCCAATGGTTTAATCCTGCCCGGTTATCTATGCTATTTACTATCATAAATCATGGTGCAGGAGATACCGGTGTCGGTAATAGATGGATTATCATCATCAACAAATAAAATACGCAGCGAATCAATAATCTGGCAGAACATCCAGTCTTTAAGCCGGGTATTTCTGCCTTTCACCTCTAAATAGTTATCAATTGTTTGTGGTGTGTGCAAAGCAAGCCGCGTATTTTGAGATTTGATATACAGTTCAGCATGTTTAACATACCACCGTACATTATCCTTCTTAACGCCATAAGCTATTGTTTTATCAGTAAATTTGTCCCAGAAACGGGAAATTCGCGCGTCCTTATCCATGGCAGACATATAATCCTTTAAATGGTGTAGATTTGTAATTTATCCGAAGACCGTGTAATTTACAAGCTAATTAAAAAAAGTATTATATTGAATGTCGGATATTCAATACGCTACATTCTGTATAACACAGCGCACCGACATTCTGTCTAATATACTGTT